>CAYHED010000068.1:0-8039 GCA_964355615.1 uncultured bacterium | reverse complement strand
CAAATCGCTCCGCAACCACGGCGGCGCCCTCCAAGACTCCTACATCGACGTCAGGGGAGCCGAAATGTGGATGATCAATTCCAGCATCGCCCCCTACTCTTTCGGCAACATCCACAACCATGAAGACAAGCGCCCCCGCAAACTCCTCATGCACAAACGGGAAATCGAGCGCATCCGCCGCACCATCCAAGAAAAAGGGCTCACCGTCATCCCCCTCGGCATCTTCTTTAACAAAAAAGGGATCGCCAAAGTGCGCATCGCGATTGCCAAAGGCAAGCGGGACTACGACAAGCGAGAGAGTTTGAAGGCCAAAGAGGCAAAGCGCTCCGTCGAACGCGCTATGAAAGAGGGATAGAAAGAATTGCAAAGGCTTTTGAGATGAATGTTCATCTGAGCATGGCTCTGCCTCAGAGACCTCGGGCGTTAAGGCCCGAGGTCACTTCAGTTACTGAGAAAGCTGACCGTCAGCCGTCTGTCCAACTTCATCTGAAGAGTTGATATGAGCAGTCCAACGGGAGTTTTCCATCTTGCCACTTTCGACAAGGTGGATGAGTTGATTCATGCTTTTTACGAAATCAGCCTGCCACTCGGCAAGGGTTATAGAACCCTCATTTCTCTCAGGCACTGACTTAATAAAGTCTGTGAGCTCTTCGCTCATCGGACAAGCGAGCTGAACCTCTACATTCACATAATACGGCTCTTTTCCAAGTTGCGGCTCGAGCGCCTGAGCGTTCAGTGCCAAGAAGCAAGCTAAACCTAACAATATAGTCTTCATCATTCACCTTTAGTTTTGATTGAGAGAGGTTGAGAGTATCACCCCCCTTCATATCGCGTCAAGCAATGAGCTGTGGCGGAATCTCTTTCCAGAAAAAAGAAGGCCCTGATTTTTTCTGCCCAGCTTTATCTGATGAAACGGTATCAGCAGTCCAAAGCGAGCTTTCCATCTTGCCGCTCTTGACTAACTGGATGAGTTTAGTCATGCTGTTTGCGAAAGAGGTCTGCCACTCATCAAGGCTTGTAGAATCTTCACTTGTCTGCGGAATAGACTTCATAAATTCTGTGAGCTCTTCGCTCATCGGACACGTGAGTTTAATTTCTACAGTTACTTCGCGAGGGCCCTTTCCAAGGTGCGGCTCGAGCGCCTGAGCGTTCAGTGCTAAAAAGCAGGCTAAACCAAATACTATATACTTCATAATTCACTCCGATTTTGGTTGAAAGAGGTCTAGAATACCACCCCCCTCTCTATTAGGTCAATCTTGGTCTTAACTCCCAAAAAGTTGCAAAAAGCGTGCCTTAAATCCCAAAAAGTTGCAAAAATAGGGTAAAAGAGGTCCCTTAATGCCCAATTTCTTACACGAGGTCTTTGTCTCCGACGCCTCTCTAGCCCCCCTCGTATCTCGAGAAACGAAGAAGGGACTGCTACGCAAGCTGGGAAGTCGCGTCTATACGACCAATTTGAAAGAGCGCCCCGAGCTCCTCGTACGCCGCCACATGTGGTTCTTGGTCGAAGGCCTCTTTCCGGGGGCCCTCATCGCTGACCGGACAGCCCTCGAGCACCGTCCAACTCCTGAGGGGACCATTTTTGTCATCTCGACCAAGAAACGACCCGTTCAACTGCCCGGCCTCTCCATCTGTCCGCGCAAGGGAGAGCCTCCCCTCCAAGAAGACAAACCTTTCATGGGAGGGCTTTATCTCTCCTGTCCGGCGAGAGCCTATTTAGAGAATTTGCGACCCACTCGTATTAGGCGAGGGACTGTAGCAAAAACCCTCTCCAGAAAAACTATTGAAGAGAACCTAGAAAATATCCTGCAAATTGCAGGAGTAGAGGCGCTTCAAAAACTCAAGAGTGATGCGAGTAAAATAGCCCCTTTGCTCCACGCTGAAAAGGAGTTCAAATCGCTCGATGCGCTCATTGGCACTCTGCTAGGAATGCGTACCCGCTCTCAATGCGCTCCCTATGCAGATGTTGCTAGACACACATGCCTTTGAAGACTCCCAGCAAGCGGACTTAGATGGAGTGCGGCTAATTCTTCCCTCCTAAGAAGCTATCAGGTCAGGCAGTTACTGCTATACGCCCTCTTCTGGAGAAGAGGCTTCTGGTGGGTTTTTCGATGCTAATTTCCACGTAACATCCCATTCTCGAGAGGTAGTGCATTAGGCTTTCAGAGGTAAACTCGTTGAATTTCCCAGAAACAAGCATGGATATCCTTGGCTGTGTCACGCCCAACTTGTCTGCTATTTGTTTTTGAGACAGTTTGCTTGATTTAATCATCATTCCCAGCTCATTCATTAATTTTGCTCTAGTGAGCAACTCTTCAGAATCCTCTAAGCCGAGATCAGCAAATATATTGTCTGAGGACACTTCGTAATCTTTATCTTTGCTGTTCATAACTTACCCTTTTTTTTCCATTCCATGTAAACATCTGGCGCTCTCTTGAGGCGGGACGCGATCAGGTCCTTGTCCTGCTTAGGTGTTTCAATGCCCTTTTTGCTCTTTTTCTGGAAGGAGTGCAATACAATAACGGCGTCTTCAAACTCAATTGTATAAACAACTCGAAAAGTATCGCTACGTTCATTTTCCACAAGCTCCACTAAATCGGCACTCCCATAGCCAGAAAGTGTTTTTGCTATGTCCGGGTGCTGTCCTATTTGCGCCTGAAAGAGCGCATACCCAAAAGATCGCACGGCATCTCTTGGCATCTCATCAAGATCTCGTTTCGACGATCCTACCCACAACACTTTCTTCATGCACGACCGAAATAGTAAGTGTCCAGGATTATACTGAGTTCAGTATATTCAGGGCCAGGGAAATTTATTCTTGAACGCAACGCACTGAGTGTGAGTGCTCCATTCGCTATATACAGCTTTTAATCACACTCTCCAAAAACCCTTGACAAGTACCCCCTTTATTCGATATTTTTGGTCCAACTTATCAGGGGTTTTTCAATGAAGGTAGTTGTCTCCAAAATCGATCTCGTCAATCTCATCGGGAAAATTCAGAGTGTCGTCTCTACAAAACCGGCGATCCCGATCCTGTCCAATGTCCTTTTGGAGGCAAAAAATGACCAACTGATCGTCAGCGCTACCGACCTCACTGTGAGCATGCGTTGCTTTGTAGAGGCCAAAGTCGTCGAAGAGGGAGCCATTGCCCTCCCCGCTCGCCGCTTTTTCCAACTCGTCCGCGAGCTCACTGCGCCGCAAATCAAAATCAGCTCCCATACAGGAGAGATCGCTGAGATCACCACAGGCACCTCTGTCTTTAAAATCAACGGCATGAGCAAAACAGAGTTCCCCGCTCTCCCCGACCTCGCTGGCTCTCCTGAGTTGACGCTGGCTAGCTCGGTGCTCAAAGAGGTCTTTTCCAAAACCGCTTTTTCCGCCGCGCGCGAAGACAGCCGCTATATGCTCAATGGTGTACAAGTACAGATCGCCCAGCAAAAAGCGACCTTCATCGGCACAGATGGCAAACGCTTGGCAAAGGTGATTGCCCCCGTCCAGATCGACCCCTCGATTCAGGGCACCTATGTGATCCCTCTCAAAGCAGTCGAAGAGATGACCAAAATGTTGGACGATAGCGATGAGGAAGTCTCTTTGAACTTGACTCATGACAAAATCTCCTTGGAGAGCGGCTCCCTCACTCTGATCGCCAAGCTGCTGTCAGGGCAGTACCCCGATGTGGAAAGAGTCATCCCCGCAAAAGTCAGCCAGAACTTCGCCATCCACAGAGAAGAGCTAATCTCTCTGCTCAAACAAGTTTCCCTCTTCACCTCCGACACCACTAGTTCCGTCCGCTTCACCTTTGAAACGGGACAACTCCACCTCGCCGCAATGAGCAGCGAGATCGGCGAAGGACGCGTCAGCATGCCAGTCGATTACGCCGGAGCTAAGATGGAAATCGCCTTCAACCCCTTCTTCTTTGTCGATATTCTCCGCCACAGCAAAGACGAGACGATCCGTTTTGGCCTCAATGACACCCACAACCCCGGAGTGATCACCGATTCAACGCAGGCCCTCTTCGTCATTATGCCCATGCGCTTGAATGAGCTGCAGGCCCCCCGTAAAGAGCCCGCTGTCGCAGATGTTTCTTAAGTCGCTGTACCTAAGGAACTTCCGTAGCTACACTGAGTCGGAAGTCTCCTTTCAGCCCGGCCTCAATCTGATTGTAGGAGAAAACGCCCAAGGGAAGACCAACCTCCTCGAGGCGATCTACCTCATCAGTACAGGCCGTTCTTTTCGCACCCAAACTCTCCAAGAACTCATTCGAGAAGGAACCCCCTGTTTCTACCTCGCAGCGGAAGTCGTCCAAGCGGGAGTGACCCAAACGATCCAACTCTCCTTCGACGGACAAAAAAGGCACCTTCAGATCTCCGCCAATACCTACAGCTCGTTCCAGCCCCTTTTAGGAGGACTGCCCCTCATTCTCTACACCCCCCAAGATACCGAACTCGTCACCGGAGCCCCCGCTGCGAGGCGTCGCTTCTTTAACCTTCACCTAGCCCAGAGCGATCCCCTCTATGTCCACCACTTGAGTAGATTTTGGCGCGCCATGCAACAGCGCAACTGTTTACTCAGAAAAAAAGATCTTAAAAGTCTCGATTGCTGGGAAGAGGAGATGGCGACTTCGGGAGTGTACTTACAACAAGCGCGCCTTGGGTTAATCCAAGAGCTAAAGCACCCCCTCTCTCTCAAGAGCGCCATTCTTTCTGGAAACCGCGAGGTGCACGAACTCCGCTTTCACCCCTCCTACCCCGCCACAAAAGAGGGCTACCTGCAACAGCTCCACAAACACCGCTACCGAGAGATGGATTTAGGGATGACTTTGACAGGACCCCACCGCGATGACGTGACGCTGCTCATTGAGGGAAAGCCCGCACGCTTCTTTGCCAGCGAAGGACAAAAGAAGACCCTCGTTGCCGCGCTCCGCTTGGCCGAGTGGGAGCGGTTGAAAGAGCGGTTAGGGGCGCCCCCTCTCATGGGCGTAGACGATCTGGGGCTCCACCTCGATGGCAACCGCCTCGCGACTCTGCAAGAGGAGCTGGGGCGCCTGAGCCAGGTGTTCATCACCACGCCCCTGCCGGGCGGACTTTTTCCTGAGGCGCACCGCATTGAAATTGCGAATGGGGCAGTGGTGTAATCTTAGTGTTTCTAGTTTTCGGGGGCCTGTTTTTTCATCAGCGCAGAGGGAAGTGCAGAGACGCAGAGGTCGCTGAGAGAAAAAACAGGCCCCTGTATATGGAGAAACTGCGCCGAGAAGCTAATCCTCTAAAAACTTGAGATAGGCTTCAGCCAGCGGAAACGGAGGTGCCGCCTCTCTCAACCTGGGCCCACTGAACTGCTTGAGGATTTTCGTCGCAAGGACTTTTCCAAGCTGTACCCCTTCTTGATCGAACGAGTTGATGCCCCAGATAAACCCTTGGAACGCCACCTTGTGCTCATAAAAGCTGAGGAGAGCGCCCATGGTGAATGGATCGAGCCTCTCTGAGAGGAGGATCCGATTGGGGCGGTTGCCCAAGAACACTTTGTTGGGGTTCTCATTGTTTTGTCCGACGGCCAGCGCGATCGATTGGGCAAAGAGGTTCGATAAGAGTTTTTCTTGCGAGCTTGTATGCTCCACTTCGAGATCGCTCCCGTACTGACTTTTGCAAAAACCGATGAATTCCAAAGGAACCACATCGGTCCCCTGGTGGATGAGTTGATAAAAGGAGTGTTGGCCATTGGTTCCTGGCTCGCCCCAAACGACAGGCCCTGTTGAAAAGGGGCAAGAGATCCCCTCCAGATCGACATGTTTGCCATTGGATTCCATATCGAGCTGCTGCAAATGGGCGGGAAAGCGAAGGAGCGCTTGAGAGTAGGGAATGATCGCCACGGTGGGGTAGTGGAGGAAGTTGCGATTCCAAACCCCTAAAAGAGCTGAGGTGAGAGGGAGATTGTCCGGCATCAGAGCGTGTCTGTCCATCGCATGGGCTCCGCGCAAAATCTCCCGAAATCCGTGGAAACCGAGTGCAAAGCCGAGGACTACGCCTCCCACCATCGAGGTGGCTGAGTAACGGCCTCCGACGCAGTCCCACATATAAAAAGAAGCCAAGTATTTTTCAGGGTCGTCCATGGGGCTTTTTTCGCCGGTGACGGCGATAAAATGGTGCTTGGGATCGAGGCCTGTTTTGACAAAGCGGGCTCGGACGAGCTGTTCATTGGTGAGGGTTTCTAAAGTGGAGCCCGATTTGGAGACGACGACGACGAGGGTCTTTTTGAGATCGAGCCCGGCCAATACTCCGTGCACATCGTCTGGATCGACATTGGAAATAAAGTGAACTCGATGGCCCGGGCGGTGAAAAGCCTGCAGGGCGATGGCCAGAGCGCGTGGACCGAGATCAGAGCCGCCGATGCCGACCTGCACTAAATCGGTGTATTTCCCCTCAACTCGATCTAAAAAGGTCTCGAGTTTCTGCAGCTCTCTGCCTGCTTTTTCTGCAATCTCTTGCGCCATGGGAGCTGTCTGGCGAGCGTCGAACTGATCTCGCATCGCTGTGTGCAAAACGGCTCTCCCTTCGCTCCGATTGAGAATCGCGCCACTTTGCATTTGGGCCATCTGGCCGAGGACGTCTCGCTCCCCTGCCAGAGCGAAGAGCGCATCGAGAACTTCTGGCGTCACTCGCTCCGTTCCATAGAGTAGCTGGAAGCCCACTCCTGAAATGGCCATCGTGGCGATCCGTTCAGGGGTCAGCCCGCTCGGAAGATCAAAGGGGTGACGGCTCAGTTCGAAAAGCCGCCGAAAAGAAGGGGTGTCGATAAAAGGTCTCATAAGTTCCCTATGGCAGAAATGGTTTCTTCTAGCAAGAAAAAGGTACGTTTTGGTAGACTCAGTCTTCCTTGTTCACGGGGCATAGCGCAGCTTGGCTAGCGCGGCTGGTTTGGGACCAGTAGGTCGGGGGTTCAAATCCCTCTGCCCCGATCTTTTTCACAGTGCCCCCGGCGGCAATAAAGCCGTTTAATTTCCTTTGTCCCTTCTCAGAAATACGCCCCACGTACAGTACATCCAAACCATCCCACTGCTCTGTCAACGTCGCTTCAAATACAGGTCGCATTGCGGGGCTCCCCTCCAAAAAAGCATCGATCTCTCTAAGCACCGTCCCATCCCACTCTTCCGGAAAGCACACTCCTACGGAGGGTTGTGGCAAGGGGGGCCGGATCTGAAAATGGGCAAAGCGCTCGGGAGACAGGAGATGAAACAGTTCGGCTTGAGAGACAATCCCCTCCCAGTTAAGGTCCAAGATCAGGGGAAGCTCATCGGGGAGCTTGTGGGCGAGCATCTGAAAATAGGTGACAAATGCCTCGGCACAGAAAAGGCGCCGCAGGTGGAGCTCGGGAGCCTCAGGTTGCCCTTTACCCCAGAGGGCGTAATTGGTCTCTTGGACGTGAGTCCAAGAGAAAAAGGCGTTAAAATCAACCGGTCCCCGATACAACACGGCCCCCTCAGTCTGCTCTTGAAAGCGGGGCCACACCTCTTTGGTAAACTGCGTGAGGGCCAAGGCGAGAGCCTGAAACCGGAGCTCATCTTCGAGAGGGAAATAGGGCGCCTCTACCCCTAAATCAAACTCCCAAATGATTTTTTCGCTCGTTGGCTCGATCTTCCAGTCGAGCGATTCGTGGGGCTGGGCAGGTAAACGGATGATCATGGCTTCCTCTCAATGGGAATATAATGGAGGGTTTTCCCCTTTTGTTTCCAGAGGCTTTCGAAAAACGAAGAGCCATACCCGGGCCACTCATGCACGTAATGGGGGGCCTCCGCAGCCAACTCCCAATCAGCTGAGCCCTTCACAACCTGCACCATCTGGCCTGCGTAGGGGGCGTCATCGGTCACAAAATACCCCTTCCCGCACGCCACCCGCGCGAGGGCCTCCAGAAAGGGGGGCTGGATGAGCCGGTGCTTGGCATGGTGCCTTTTGGGCCACGGATCGGGGAAATTCACAAAGACCTCCGAGACACTTTTTTCAGGGAGGTAGTGGCGGGTAAAGAGGAGCGCCTCGCAGCAAACGACA
>CAYHED010000067.1:0-8122 GCA_964355615.1 uncultured bacterium | reverse complement strand
AATACGCCTATTCCGATAACCGCATCTCCCGAATAAATGCCGCCATCAGCCAGTACAACGTCCTCATCGAGACCCTCCCCAGCTTCTATAAAGACCCCTCCGTCCTCTCCAAACTCTACGTCCGCTCCAGCACCAACGCCTTAGTCCCCCTCTCCGAGATGGTCCAAAGCACAGAAACAGTCGGCCCGCTGACCGTCAACCACATCAACGGCCTCCCCGCAGTCAACATCTCCTTCAATCCCGGCAAAGGAGTCCCCCTCGGCACCGTCCTAGACACCCTCCACACCCTCACCCGAGACGCCCCCCCCCAAATCAAAGGACACGTCATCGGCACCGCCGACGTCTTTAAAAGCTCCATGGGCGCCCTCCCCATCCTCGCCACCATCGCCATCTTCCTCGTCTACATCATCCTCGGCATCCTCTATGAAAGCTTCATCCACCCCCTCACCGTGATGAGCGCCCTTCCCCCCGCCTTCCTCGGCGGCCTCTTCAGCCTCTACATCACCCGCGAACCCCTCTCCATCTACTCCTTTGTAGGACTCATCCTCCTCGCAGGGATCGTCCTCAAGAACGGCATCATGATGATCAACTTCGCCATCGACGCCGTAGAGATCGAGAAAAAGTCCGCCTACGACGCCATCGTAGAAGGCTCCCTCATCAGACTCCGCCCCATCCTCATGACCACCGCCGCCGCCCTGATGGGCGCCGTCCCCATCGCCATCGGCTTCGGCGGCGCACTCGCCGACAGCCTCAAAGGACTCGGCATCTGCGTCATCGGCGGCCTCCTCGTCTCACAGATGCTCACCCTCTTCCTGACCCCCGTGCTCTACTACTACTTCGAGATCTTCCAAGAAAAGCTAGAAGCCTGGAAAAATCGCCACTCTCCTAAAGTGTAGGGAATAACGATATTGAGAATTGTGTTAGAATGACTCTTCAAACGGTGGAGAGCCGGTGACCTTCGAAGAACATGAAAAATCTCTCATTGAAGTACTGGACCAATGTCCCTGCCCCCATAATGGATTTTATCCGAGCCTCCGGAAAAAAAACGGAAGGGGGCGGCACCGCCCCGCAACGCTTTAGCACTACGACGCCACCCGCTATGTCCGGTTTGCCAATGAAAACTTGTTTTAAGGACTTGGATGTCTCCTATAAAATCAATCACGAATGCCGACAAAAAGTGAAATTCCCGTCCATTTCTAGGCTCGCACTCACGTATTCTTCGCCCGGTAAATTCAGCTTTTCTTCCACAATCTTGTAGGCTTTTCCCAAGGCCTTGTTCAATCCGTCGTAGATCGTATTGACCAACCCTTCCGATATAGAGTTCTCATCCCCCCCTATGAGGAAAATATCTGTCGTTCCTCCATCTGCAGAAAAAGCGCCCAACGGCTCTTCCATATCTTCTAAACCAGTTCGAGCAGCTATGTGAGCTCCGGCAATCCCTGTAATTTCTCCCCTCTGATTTTTTTGAATACCGAAAACTGTAATACAATCTCCGATTTCCCAAGATACTATGGGTTTATCTGTTGAACAAACCACCTCACTGGTAGCTATGATATGAAACTTCTCATAATCTTGTGGGAAGGTTCTAAAAAATGCATCTGATGATACCGCTCTAAAATGGCTATTGATGACCCCCAGAGAATGACTCCCCGCTGAGCTTTGAGAACGCGTTGCTGATACCATATTTTCTCCTTTGTTCCCACACAGTATATGTCGAGCGATTGAAAATCACAAGCAGCTCAAACAAAAGGGCGTATTCCCATTTTCTGGGTAGGGCCAGAATGGGGCAGCGGGGCTTCCCCGACGGACTCTCCTCAAGGGGTAGAGGATGTTCCCGTAAATCCCGACGATCTCATCAGAGGCCGTTGAAAGGGGAAGGGGCGCGTCGATGTGATTGGCTTCAGCCGGACGGATATAATCACCCCCCAGTTGATGCCGCATTCTGCGCGCAGCAGTGCGGTACGAGGTCGTTTCAGAGGAGGCCGTAGTGTCATAAGCAGGTGCGCTTGCAGGGAGCGCCATCGGCGAGGCGATCAGGGACAGTGCCAATAGAGCGGAAATTTTTGAGTCTGACATAAAGAACCTATCCAAGTAAAAAGCTTTCGTCGATTTTAGGGATTATTTTGGCCGCTTTTCGATTCAAAATTGGGGGGCAATATCGACAAAAGTATATGGCCCCCCAATTTTGAAGTCGAAAATCGGCTCAAAAGAACCCTAAAATCGACCGAAACTTTTTACTTGGATAGGTTCAAGAGGTTCCTCCAATAAATTACTGATTCGGCAATCAGACTACATGTATTCTATGTTAATTACAATTAAACTAATAATTATTAAAAACAAATTCCAGTTTCTTTTTATTCCATGCTCTCATAAAATATAGGCACAAAACGAGGAATAGCGAAAAATGGCCTTATTTGCTCTGACCCACCCCACAGCGACCTTATCTCGAAGCATCGAAGACTTAATTATTTACGGCGATGATTCCAACCTTCTTGTCAAAGGCGCCTGCGAAGTAGCCGCCCGCGTTGCCAGTATCGCTGTTTTCCCCGTTTTTCTGACTCTTGAGCTGGCCCTTAAAAGGGTTCCAAAAATGTTAATGGCTATCGGCACAGAAAAATTTGAACGGAAGGCTTACAAGTCGCTCACCTATTTAATGGCCATCGTCCCCTCGATCATCTTAGGGGTGCACTCTCCTGAAGGGGTTCCCGGTTTCTTTTTAAAACGGCCAAAGACATCTCAGGAAATCAGACCATTCGGTGTGGAACATGTATTTGGCACAACTGTCCACGATGGAATCGATTACCCGAAGACGGTAGAAGATGTGCAAGAGATTGTGCGAGAAGCCAGGGATAAAGAACAACAGATCTCGGTCATCGGCGCGGGGATGAGCCAGGGAACGCAAACGGTCCCGCAAGAAGGGAATCAGCGTGTGATTCACACGAAGTTTCTCAATGACGTTACAGTAGCTGACAACACGGTCACCGTTGGGGCGGGCGCCACTTGGGAACAGGTGCAACTTGCATTGGACAAGGTCAATAAATCGGCGATCGTCAAGCAAGCGTCTGATATTTTCTCGATCGGGGGCTCTATTGGGATCAACTGCCATGGTTGGGCGCATGAATATGGGGCCATCTCAAAAACCGTTCGGTCCTTGAAAATCATCGATGCAAATGGAAATCTCCGAACCCTACATCGCCCTCGCCCTGGAATTCCTCCAGAAGAGTTGAGCGAGGGGGAAGTATTATTTAAATGCATGTTTGGAACGTTAGGTTACTTCGGGATTGTGGTCGAAGCGACCCTAGACATCGTCGATAATGAAGAACTCGTTGAAGAGACAGAGGAAGTCGATCTCGATCAGTTCACCGATACTTACGATCGGATCAAGAACCAAAACAGACCCTTGTTTGGAGGTCGTTTAGTTCTAGACACATTGGAGGGAGATCCCCTGCGCAATATTTGCATGGTGAGCTATCGAAGACCTGATGAGCAGAGCCCTTTAGCCGATCGAAGAATTACTGCGGAACCCAAATGGGGAACCCGCATTCAGGCCATCGGCCTCAAACTGATCTCCCATCTTTCTAATTTTTCAGTAAAAAGATTGATCAACTATTTTTGGGAGCAGGAAAAGACGGAGATGTTCTCTGGCCGAATCATTACACGCAATCAGGCCCTCCATCCCCCCATTAACGCCTTTAAAATTCTTCATCAATCCGATCTTCACGCTCAATGGCTTCAGGAGTATTTCGTCGAAAAAGAGAGGCTCCCCAATTTCCTTCGATTTTTGGGAGCGGAACTCAAAGCCAATGACGTTCGCTTGATCAATGCAACCATCCGCCCCACCCCAAAAGATGATATTTCCATTTTGCCCTACGCAGACAAAGATCGCTACGCGGTTGTGATTTGCTTTGCACAAAAGAAGACCAAGAGCGAAATAGCGCATACCCGAAAATGGATCGAGCGAATCAACGCCTATTTAGCGGCAGAAAAAGGGATTTTTTATCAGGCTTATATGCCTTATGCGACGGTCCAACAATTTGAAACCTGCTATGGACCCGAACGGGTGGCGGAGCTGCGCCGCCTCAAGCAGTATTTCGACCCCAATCACCTGTTCGGCAATGGCCATACAGCAAAATATTATGACCCCCAAGAGGATTTATGAATATTGTAGAATCACCGTTTCGAAGAGTTTTTGGATCAGAGCACTTACAGAGCGAATTTGTCAAATTCCTCAAGACCATCTTCTATCAGCTCGATGACCAAAAAGTTCTGGCAGAAATGGATCGAATCCTCTCTGACCCGACCAAGTCGGATCAACAAATTTACGAAGAGTTGGTGGCACGTATTGATACGATGAGAAACCGATTTCCGGCGATCTTTCATCAGCTAAAGTCCCTTTCCGTCCTACAAAAAGGGATGGGCCTTCAAGCAGCCCAATTGATGAAAAATTTTCGCGGAGAAACCTTTCATAACTACTCGGAAATCTACTTTAGAAGGTACCTCAAGACCATCCAAAAAGCAGCCGGCCTTGCTCTGAATGGAAAGATCTTCGACGTCAGCGACAAACCCTATGACGGCAGTTTTAAAGAGAGACTCGAGGCAGGAGCCCTCCTCTCTTCTTATCCCTATCGGACCCACGTTTCTTTGAATGACCCCGATTGCATCAACCCCGACACGCAGCCAGAAAAAACACACAAACCGATCGGAGATGCGGTAGAAGACGGCTCTTTGGACTTCGTCGCCTGCCTCGGTGGACTCCACCACATTCCTGCGGAAAGAGTCGGCCCCTTTGTCGACTCGATGAAGCGAAAACTCCGTCCAGGCGGTGTGGTTCTTCTCCGAGATCACAATGTGACGACACCCGAACTACGCGACATCGCATCTGTCGTCCACTCCTTTGTCAATGCAACAGGCGGAGTCTCTTGGGAAGCAGAAAGCCGAGAAGTTCGGGAATTTCACAGCGCTGAGCACTGGACTCAGCTGATGGAAGCGCATCACTTTACCCGCATCTCTCCAGAGAACCTCGTCTTGCAAGACGACCCGACCCAAAACGGCATGATGGCCTTTGTAAAAACACCGACCAACCTCGCCGAACTTCAAATAGCCGGAAGCTACCGCAAAGACTGCATCCGCCCCCCCGATGCGACGAGAGCTACTTGGATCGAGTGGGGCAATGTTCGCTATTCCAAGCAATATGCCGAATTCATCCAGAACCACCACTCCTATGCATTCGACTATCTGGGCCATTTGAAACAACACTGGACCTATTTTAACAACTACATCAAGGAGTCGAGAAAAGATCTCCCTCTCAAAGACATTGTTTTCTCTGACAACTTTGCGATGAACGCCTTCATCCTTTCTTCGACCAGTTTGCAATGTCTATCGGGATATGTCGGTAGCCTCCCCAGCATGCTAGCCTCCCGACTCACGAACGGAAAGAACTGGCGACAAGCAACCGATCTGACTGCTCTTGAGAAGTACGAAGCAGGAGTCGAAAAAGAGTATTCAGAATACATCGACCACACCCCCTTCTACATGTTCCCCTATCTCAGCAAAGTGAAAGGACTCTGGAATACAGTGTGGAATTCGAAGGAGAGCACATGGACGAAATTGACCAGCTCGATTAGCGCCGCATCATCCACCGTTAGGCTTGCCCTCACGGCAGCCGTTTGCGCTCCAGTTCGGAGCCTCTACACGCAAGACGGTCAATCTGTGGAGCCAGATCGAGTATCGATTCTGGTGCATGACCCTGAAGACCAGTTCCAAAACGGACAAGTAGTGTACCAAACGGCAGATGGACACAAACTCCTCCTCGTACCCCGCTATAGACCCTTTACGGAATTGTGCAAGGAACTAGGAGTTAATGAAAACGTGCAGCTCCTTGAGATTGGCGGACAGCCCAAAGTCACTGTTGATGTTCAGTACCAACCGCATGAAAACACTGTGAAGTCTGCCCCAGGAGCCCGACTCCTCTATGAGATGGATAAATTACAAGATGGTGCGCAAAGGCGCTACGCCACCTACGAAGTGAACGTCCAGGACCTAGCGCGCTTTGAGCGGTCAGTGGGCATCGAAAAAGTGGAGTATGTCCATGAATAATCCCCTCAGCACTTGTGCACGAGCCAGCTTTCAGTTGTTCAAAGACTCCGGTCCAAAAGTGAAGGCGCTCTCAGCACTTGATTTCACAATGCAGGTGCAGCCAAACTGGAATTTCTATCTATTTTACACAGCGATCCGTTGCAGTGTTCTCGCGTATAAGTACAAAACAGGCCTTGAGCTCCCCGTAAAGGTTTGGAAAGAGGCGCAACTCTATTCGAGTATGAAAGTAGTAGGCCTTGTTGTTAGCCAAGCCGCTTTATTGACTTTGGGGCTTACCACTCCCCCTGCCGCCGCCCTTATTTTGGGCTGGGGAGGGTGCCTTGCATCCATGAGCTGCTATGCTCATCACAGGAGCCTTGCACAGAGCGTATGACACGGCGCTCGCCTTCGGCTTGAATTATTTCCATTTTGGAAATAGTTGCTCCTGTTATCCCCCCCCCCTAAGGTCTAGGATGAAACGCCTGGAAGAGCTTCTTGATCCGGCTTCCGGTCACATGCGTGTACCGATCAGTGGTCCCGATGTCTTCATGGCCCAGCATCTCCTGAATCAACCTCAAGTCAGCCCCATTTTCCAGTAAATGGGTCGCAAACGAGTGGCGCAGCGTATGAGGAGAGACCTCCTTGACGATCCCCGCTCTTCTAGAGTAGAACTTCACCCGCTCCCAAACGGTGATCCGATCGATCGGCTTCCCTCCCTTGGTCACAAACAGCGAAGCCTCCCCCTCTGCCTTCCCCCGAAAATGGATCAGGTAGTGATCGACCGCCGCAATCGCCTTTTTCCCCACAGGAATCAGCCGCTCCTTCCTTCCCTTCCCCCGCACCTTGACGAACGTGTCGCTCAAATCGGTCACCTGCAACTGACACAGCTCCGACACCCGCATCCCCGTCGCATAGAGCAACTCCAGTACCGCTCGATCCCGCGCGCCAATCAGATCCTCTCCAGAGGGCCCCGCCAAAAGGGCCTCCACCTCTTCATACGTCAACACTTCGGGAACCAGCTGCCAGAGCTTCGGCGTCGCAAAGCTGCCCCCCAAATCGCTCCCAATGACCCCCTCTTTTTTCAAGAAGCGGAAAAACACCTTCAGAGCAATCAGCATCCGACAAACCGTCGCCGACGAATAAGCTTTCCCTTTCAGCGACTCTAAGAAACGCAAAATGGTATCCGGCTGTACCTCTTTCCAATCGCCCTCCGCCCAAAAAGAGGCAAACGCCCCCACATCGCGCCCATACGCCTCGATCGTGTGAGGAGACAACCCCCGCTCCGAGCGAAGATGATCGAGAAAATCGAGAATCCAACGGTCAGCCATACCTCTGTTATATCTGAACCGTCACAAATTTTCTTGAAAAAATTATTTTGTTGCTGGATAGTGCTTTGAATTCCTCAAAGGAAATCAAACCTTGAAAATTGATACCAAAGCTAAGCTAGCGCCTCGAAAAAAACGAGCTAAGCGAAGGCAGCTGACGTAAGATCTAATTCTTTCGGCTTCTCAGGCGCAGGGCGGCGGTACAACAAGTTATACCCCGTCAAAGAAAGCGAGATCAAAACAGAAATCGCGTACAAAATGAAAGGCAAGGTCCCGTAGGTTGCGATGGTGCCCAAAACGATCCCGGCGATCGCGAGGAAGGAAGCGATCATCACGAAGACAAAGAGCACAGCCTTTTTCGTATTCTCCCTCTTGACCAATGCGATCAACTCCTTGGCCTCTTTCACAGCATCGGTATCGGTTGGATCTTTCAACCGCTCCAGCAACCCAGGAGCCTTACTCAAAACACTCTTCAATGCAAGGGCGCTCGTCCTCCGTTTAAAATACTTCGCTTGCCTCTCTGCCAGAGCTGCCCCATTCGGCTTCCCCTCTTCCCGATTTCCGATCGCCTCATCAAGGAGAAAAGAGAGCGCCTTAGGGAGATCTTTTTCATCCGAGCTGCACTTCTCATTTAAACGACTTCGGAATGCCAAAATCAACCCCAAACGAGCCCCCGCAACCACCGCCGTGATCGCGGACGAGACACCAAAGAACGCATCT
Organism: uncultured bacterium; assembly: GCA_964355615.1. Taxonomy (GTDB): domain Bacteria; phylum Chlamydiota; class Chlamydiia; order Chlamydiales; family SM23-39; genus CAIVVG01. The sequence continues at coordinate 2 of CAYHED010000067.1, read as the reverse complement.
GC
>CAYHED010000066.1:0-8140 GCA_964355615.1 uncultured bacterium | reverse complement strand
ATATTCCATTATTCTAACTCTTGATCCACAGTCCGAAACGACGCCAAGTTTTTCCTCAAATGCGGAAAAATTGCGTAAATTCGAATCTCAAGGTATCGAAGAGAACTGATTAGCAACGACAAGAACAGCTGGGAGCAATGGATTACTTATCCTATTCCCAATTTTTCCTAAATGTTTTACAATTCAAATTTTGGTTCACATAGATTATGAAAAGCTCCGACAATACCAGGTGTATTCGTAAGTACGAGAAAAAAGATGGATCTACCAGCTTCCATGCTGAGGTCCGGCGTAAAAACGCGAAACCTCTCCGCCAATCCTTTCGCACCCTCACCGACGCAAAGAACTGGGTCCGGAAGGTCGAAAGCTCCGTCCTCGACGGAAAGCATGTCCTCGATAACAAGGCGCGTAAAATCACCCTTTCCGAGTTGATCGAGCGGTATATCAGCCTTCACCTCAGCAAATTCCCTTCTCGCCTGAAAGATCAGACCTCGCATCTGAATTGGTGGAGAGAGAACTATGGCAATAAGGCGCTGATTGAGATCACTCCCGCACTACTTGTTGAGGTTAAAGAGAAGCTCCTTGGCGGCATCACGGTTCGAAAGAAGAAGAGGACAAACTCGACGGTGAATCGATATTTTTCCAGCCTTGGAAGGGCATTCGCCCTTGCTGTTCAAGAGTGGCAATTGGTTAATGAGAACCCCTTCAGGCGAGTATCGAAGATGAAAGAGAACGAAGGTAGGAACCGTTTCCTGTCCCGCGAGGAGTTGCACGCTCTTCTCCAATGTTGCAAGGGGAGCAAAAATCCCCATTTGTATGGCATGGTGCTCATCGCCGCCTCGATGGGCCTCAGATTCGGAGAGATCGCCAATCTCCGCTGGAAGCACATCGACTTCGACAACGGGTTCGCCAATCTCGAAATGACCAAAAACGGCAGTGCCCGCTTCGTTCCTCTGCCCGATCAGGTGGTTGCCTACCTCAAAGAGATACAGCGTCCGAAGCTTCCTGAAGAGTTTTTATTCCCAGCCAAAAATCCGGCAAAGCGCCACCCATACTCCCTCATCCGGAAAGCCTTTCAAAAAGCGATACAAGAAGCTAAGCTCCAAGATTTCAAATTTCACGACTTGCGGCACACAGCCGCGTCGCATATGGCCATGAATGGAGCGACCCAGGGGGAATTGATGGAAGTCCTTGGTCATAAGTCACCTACGATGACTCGCCGCTACGCCCATTTTTCCAAAGAGCATATCGCTCGCATTCTGCAAAAAACCAGTAACAATCTTATCGGCCCCTCAGGAGAAAGCCTATGACGTTTTATTTCCCAGATACCCCTCCTCTGTTTCGTCAGGCCTTTGATGTCTCCTGCGATCGAGTTTTACAAGCAGAAAGCGATGCCACTTTCTATGCCTTGCTGGTTCAATTCATCGGTTATTTTCGAGAGAGCCTGCTCCTCAACCAATATATTCTCCCGCTCGAAGCAGAATCAGTAGAGAAAAAACGAATATTCAGCAAGGCTGCTCTGGAGGCTCTTGAGGATATCTGGCAAAGACACTGGAGGTATCATCCTCGCTTGAAGCAGCGCAAGCTGCTTGTTCACATCAAACGGATGGTTTCGGCCCCACATGGGATATCGTACACCCCTCTCTATCAGGGAATCCTTTTTCGTATGCGCGAATTTTGCCATTTTTCCCCGCTTTATTGTTTTATGGATAATGCCCCTCGGCTTTTTGGGGAGGTCTGTTCGCAACAACGGTTAGTAGTCGCGCGCTTCGAGCATGCGTACCCATTGGGGACGAGCTACTTTGCCGGTAGAAAGGTGGAGCAGCGTAAATTATACAAGAAGGATAAACGATGGGGGCTTCATAAACATATTCCAAAATTAGGGGCCAAAGGCAGTTCTGTCCCATTTAGCCGATCGGTGGGATTCCTTCCAGCTGCTCTTTTCTCGCCAAAGGTTGACGCCGTCGATAAAGGGTTCCTAATCTGCGGACGGAATAGCCATGAAAAATGGCAAAACATGCAAATGATAGCAGAGACTGATTTTACTTTTTGCTGGGAAAGGCTGTGTTTTATTGAACGGTGCTATCTTACTGAAGGTATTTTGCGCGAGCAAAAAAGCTTTAAAGGACGTTGGCAGTTTATACGAGAGGCAGCATGGCAGGCATCTCAGGAGATGTGTGAGGATACAGTTCTTTTGGGCGCTAAGATGTCTTTAAGGAAGAAGTTGGCCTCCGAGTCCAGTGATGTCGTTGATTCATTTTTGAGATGCGAAGATCAGATTCATCGAAAGGATTGTGAAAAGTACCTTCTTTCTCTCAAAAACCATGTCCATGCACTGCTGTTCAAAATTGAAAGCGCGTGGCAAAAGGCCGAAGAACATCCTCTCCTAGATCTTCCCGGCACGCAAAAAAGGGCTTTTGTTATCGATCTTGCCCAAAAATTCTGGAAAGCGAACTCCTTGGGCAAACAAGATGAAGCCTACGAGTACTATCAGGCTCATTGCCCATATCACAAGCTTCTCAAGAGAGACCGATGGGATCAAATCATTCGGGATCGCAAGCTTGATCCCCGTCCACCTGAAGAAAAAAGGCGAGGCCGTGGCAAAAAAGCCCGTAAAAATTGACCTGTAGTTCAGTTACACCCCTTTTTCTCTTCTTCCTCTGATATTCTTACTCAAAAACTCTGTTATTCAATTCCATCCATTTTCGAATTAAGTGTTTCTGCTTCAATAGGAAGTGAACAGAAACACTATAACCCAAGAGGATTTGACATGAATCAAGTTCAAGACATACCGGTCACGTTCAAGGGCTTCCACAAAGTCTACGAATATCCCGGACCAGGTGCATTACGAAAAATGGCATTCGATAGTGATACCAACGGACTGAAAAACGCTTTTTTGAAAATAGGGCGCCGGAGACTCGTTCTTCCAGAAACACTTTTTCGCCTTCTTCGAGAAAAAGGCAGCAAATAACCCGAAAAATGAGAGGCCGCCCCTCAACTTCAATGAAGGCGGCCTATCAAAGGAAAATACCGTTTATGGATGACTCCATTGTACCAGAAGATGCTATTTCTCAGGGAGATACTCCTGAGGAAAAATCAAAAAAGCGTGCCGAAGAACTGAAAGGCTCAGTTGCGGTGCTGAAAAAATCAAAGCCTGCGGGTAAAAAGGGTTCCGCTCTTTCCGAGCAGGAACAAAGGGCTCTCGAAGCTCCCATTGTGGAGGAACTCAATCGCACTCTTGCGATCGTTCATACGTCGAGTACGTACATCCTGATCGAGAAGGATGACGTAGAATTTGTATTGGATTCTAAAACATCCCTTTTGATCCTCTATGAAAATCAGGTTGTGCCTGAGCTTTCTAGCAACGACTCCAGGAAGCCGATAACCAAAGCTCACGTGTGGCTGAGGAGTCCTCGGCGGCGCACGTTCCAAAACATTGTCTTCAACCCCAGAATCCCTGGCCATTATGACGGGAATTTCAATATTTGGAAGGGGTTTGCGGTCAAACCCGTCAAGGGAGATTGCTCTCTTTTCTGGGATCACGTAAAAGTCATTGTCTGCTGCGGTAAGGAAGCTCTTTATGCCTACACCAGGAAATGGCTTGCGCATTTGATCCAAAAGCCTTGGATTATCGCGACGGCGCTCGTCCTTCGAGGAAAACAGGGGACAGGTAAAGGTACTTTTGTCGAGGCAATCGGTAAGTTGCTCGGCCCTCATTACGCTCCTTTGGCAAATCTAGATCAAATCCTCGGGAGATTCAATTCGCATTTGAAAAATGCGATTTTGATTTTTGCCGACGAGGCGATCTGGGGCGGCAATAAAAGGGAAGTCGGCGCTTTGAAATCCCTGATCACGGAGCCGAGACTTTTCATCGAGGCCAAAGGGAAAGATGGCTATTGGATCGATAACTTCAAGCACCTGATCGTTAGCTCCAATGAATCTTGGGCCGTCCATCTAGATCCAGATGATCGGAGATTTTTTGTTCTTGATGTCTCTGCTGATCGGAAAGAAGACCTCGATTATTTCGGCAAGATTAGGAACCAACTTGAAAACGGGGGATACGAAGCCCTCATGCACGATTTGCTGTATGAGGATTTAGTCGGGTTCGATCCGAAAGTCATGCCGGAAAACTATGCTGGGTTTGACATGAAGCTTGAAAGTGCATCGAGCATTGATCGATTCATTCATACTTCTCTCAAAGAAGGGTGTTGGAATCATGGCTGCGCCGACCCCTCCGATAGCCTTAAGGATCTTACAATCGAGAAATTCTATGAATTTTATAAAGCATGGTGCAGCTGGGAAAAACAACCTGTTTTGACAAGGGAGGTAGTTGGAAAGCGGTTACGGGCAATCCTTCCGGGGGTAAAGACGAAACGGACGCCTCGGGAAGAAAATCCAAGGAGACTGACGATGTACTTGTTTCCACCTCTTGAAGAATGCCGGGCTGCATTTGAGAAATTCTACAAGCAAAGTCCGGAAATCTGGGAATGGTCATAGCGGTCAAGGCAGTCATGGCAAAATCAGAATTCGTGCAAGAAAACCAATGCTTGATTGAGAGCGCCGGTGAAGAGTTCTTCCGTAATCTGTGTTTTTACTCTGACATCCATGACTGCTATGACATTGTACATTGGGCAAACACATGAATTTATTGGATCTTGCAGAGGAAATGGGGCTAGAGCCGCGTAAAACATCAGCCAGTTGCGGAGGAGAATACCATTGCCCGTGTCCAGGTTGCGCGGGCGATGACCGGTTTATGTTCTGGCCAGAAGAGGACCGCTATTGGTGTCGCCAATGCGACGCAAAGGGCGATGCCATCCAATTTTGCAGGGATTTTCAAGGACTGTCTTTTCGATCTGCCTGCAGTAAGGTGCAGAAGGAGTGGGTTGAGGGAAGCCCTCCTAGATCATCTCGGACTAAGTCTCCCCTAATTCAAACGCCTTCTTGCTCATGGGAAAATAAAGCTGCGCTTTTCACAGAAAGTGCACATCAGCGTATTCTAATCGACAGAACGGCAATCGAACTGGTTTCTCAAAGAGGACTGTCTCTTGAGACTATTAAAAGAAATCGTCTTGGATGGAATCCAGTTAAGGTATTCAATCAGCGAGCAGATTGGGGGCTGGAAACGACAAATGAACGCCAATGGGTTTGTTTGCCTCCAGGAATCGTTATCCCCGTTTCAGAAGGTATTTATCTTCGGAAACTCAAAATTCGCAAATCTGACTGGAAAGAAGGGGATGTTTATGGAAAATACTACGAAGTTCCCGGCAGCTCAAACATGCTGCCGATCTTTGGAGATCCATCAAGTCGAGTCGCCGTAATTGTAGAGGCCGAGCTAGATGCCATGCTTGTCGTTCAGGAAGCTGGGGATCTTTGCGCCTGCATCGCTCTCGGAGGGGCTCAAAAAAGGCCCCACTCCGCCCTCAGTCAATGGCTAGTTGAAAGGGAGTTGATCCTTTTCGCTCTAGATTTTGATGAGGCCGGAAAGAGAGAGTATGCTTATTGGCATAGAACCTATTCGAATCTTGAACCTTGGCCTGTTCCAGAGGAGAAAAGCCCTGGTGATTACTTTGTGAAAGGAGGTTGCTTGAAAGAGTGGGTGTCATCAGGAGTGAAACTGACAAAACTGGAATAACTTGAAGACGATCAGCTGAAAGAGCTATGCTATTGCCATATCGGGCAAACTGAAAAGGTGCAATTGGAAATCTTGGACTTTCAGAATCGGGTAAAAAATCTTACAGCCCTTCGTAAAGAAACAGAATGGTTAGAGCTGAAGCACAACAATGAAAATCCCCACGAGATCGGCGAATATATTTCCGCTCTTTCAAATAGCGCGGCTTTGCTAGGACGGCACAGTGCCTATATTTTATGGGGCGTTGAGGATTCAACCAATAAAATCATCGGCACCAATTTCCGTCCAAGAGAGACAAAAGTGAACGGCCAAGAGCTTGAAAGCTGGCTCACCTCTCTTCTCGATCCTCAAATAGATCTTCGCATGCATGAGGGCGAAGTCGATGGTAGTTATGCGGTCCTATTTGAATTCGCGCCAGCAACACATCGCCCAATCCGTTTCAAGGGCGTTGAGTTCATTAGAGTAGGAACGTACAAAAAAAAGCTCCATGAACATCCCGAAAAAGAAAGAGAGCTGTGGCGTGTATTAAGTCAGACTGCTTTTGAGAAAGGCATTGCGATGAAGAACGTGCCTGCGGATCAAATCCTCTCTTTTCTCAACTGCCCTGTTTATTTTGATCTCATGAACCTGCCCCATCCAGAAAATAGATCTTCGGTTCTTGAGAGATTCATTTCGGAAAAACTGATTTTACAGTCGGATGGCGGGGGGTATGATATTTCGAATTTGGGAGCTATTCTTTTTGCGAAAAACTTGGAAGATTTTGACCGACTGGGTAGGAAAACTCTCCGAATCATTTTCTATCGCGGAGACAGTCGCATGGAAACGATCAAAGAGTACGGGATGAAAAAGGGATATGCTCTAGGCTTTGACGAAGCGGTTGCTTATATCAATGATCAGCTTCCTCAAAACGAGCATATCGGTGAAGCCTTTCGCCAAGAGATGCGCATGTATCCGACAATCGCTATCCGAGAATTAGTGGCCAATGCCCTGATCCATCAAGATTTCAATGTCACCGGGGCCGGTCCGATGGTGGAGATTTTTGCAAACCGAGTTGAAATATCAAATCCAGGATTACCCCTGATCGATCCTCTTCGTTTTATTGATGAAGCCCCCAGATCCCGTAATGAAATATTGGCTGGACTCATGCGAAGGCTAAATTTGTGTGAAGAGCGCGGCACTGGAGTTGATAAGGTTATTTTTCAAATTGAATTATTTCAGCTCCCCGCCCCTGACTTCCTGAAGAAAACTCAAAGTACATTTGCGATCCTGTATGGGCCAAAAAAACTAAAAGCAATGGATGCCAAGGAACGGACCAGGGCAGCATATCAGCATGCATGCCTTCAGCATGTTATCGGCAAAAAAATGACGAATGAATCTTTGCGAACACGCCTTGGAATCAAAAAGTCTAGCTTTTCGCTTGCCTACCGGATCATTCGAGATGCAATGCAAGAAAATCTAGTCAAACCTCAAGGTGACGAGGTCGGTATGGGCAAAAGCGCTTTCTATCTTCCTTTTTGGGCTTGAAGTCGATTATGCACAGATTTCCTAATCGCCGCTGAAATTCATCATATCATTCTGATTATCAGTGCATTTCGATTATGCACGGATTATGCACAGATATGTTTGACGCTTGGGCGGGAACCGTTAGTCTGGCGATTTATTCAATTTTTGCAAAATTTAAACAAAACCATTATAATCAGATCTAGACGTATCAATAACAAATGTCTGAAATGTACGCGGGGAGAGGAGTTCAAGCTTTCTTGAAAAAGGTGGAATGATTTATGAAAACGCAAAACGAAATAAATAAGACACAGCAAGGGGTTGTTTGTGGTACAGCCGCTCCAGAGCCCTTTCTTGAGTGGAAGTTTAAATTAAATGAAGAGACGGGGAAACACGAGTTTGTCTCGATCGAGTTGTCAGATGGGAGCAAGATCGATCAGGACAGCCTTAAGGCAGCATTAAAAAGAACTACTGGGACCACAGACGTAGCAGTAGGAGAAAAGATTTTAAACAAGGTTGCGCGCGGAATGACGGGAGAAAGGGGAGATCTGAGGATGAATGAAGTTTCAACTCTGCTTCCCTCTTTACGGCCGAAGGATGAGATGGAAGCGATGCTGCTTGGACAATTCCTGACGCTTCAAGACTCAGGAATGAGGTGCCTTAGAGAGGCAAACCTGCCGAACCAAGGATTCTACCATGAGGAGAGGCTATTTCTTCTTGCCAACAAGTTGTTCAATACAGCCAACCAGACTATGCAGACCGTTTTGAAGTATCGCTCCGGCGGCCAACAAGTAGTGCAAGTCCTCCATGTTCACAATGAGGGCCACGCGATCGTCGCCCAGAATTTCTCCCATTCATCCCCGGGGGAGGGGATACAGAAAAAATCCTAGAATTGAACCAGTTGGATCATTGTGGCGCAGTGTACGGCGAAAAGTAAAAGGTCGAAGGAACAATGCCTAAAATGGGCTGTTCGGGGAAGGCTGACGTGCCATATGCATGGAGGGACTTCCAAGG
>CAYHED010000065.1:0-8179 GCA_964355615.1 uncultured bacterium | reverse complement strand
ATTTTTTGGCCAAGAGCTCCGCCAGTCGAAATTGAGCCGGGTTCGTATCTTGGTACTCATCGATCATCAGATAGCGGAAACGCTCCTGGTACCGCTCCAAGACAGCGGGATGCTCTTCAAAAAGCTGGATCGTGAGAGTGATGAGGCTATCAAAATTGACCGCATTGTAGGCCCTCAACGTCGACTGGAGTCTAGTGTACAGATCTTTTGAAAACTGGTCGTGCCAGGTGTGGCTGTCCTTCGACATGATCCCGAGGTTGGCCGCCTCAGAGAGCGCCGCTCTCGTGGGGGCTAAAGAGGGGAGTTCCCCCTCGTGGCCGAGGATGTCCCTCGTCAATTGCCCAACCAAACGCTGCATGTCCCTCTCATCGTAGAGGCTAAATTCCCTCGTATAGCCCAGCTGCGCAATCTCCTTGCGGAGCACCTGCATGCAAAAACTGTGGAAGGTGGCCAGCGTCACCTGTTTGGCCCGCACAGCGCCAATGAGGGGGTCGAGCCGGTGGCGCATCTCGGCCGCGGCTTTGTTGGTGAAGGTCAGACCCAAGATAGCCTGAGGGGAGACGCCCCTTTCCTCCACCAAATAAGCAATCCGGTGGACGATCACCTTCGTCTTGCCGCTGCCCGCTCCCGCCAGGACGAGGAGACGCCCCCTTTCCGTGCAGACGGCCTTCCTCTGCTCTTCGTTCAGCCCTTGCATAGTCGGATCAACTCTTCCTTGACGGCAGCGCAGGAAACTCCCTTGGCGTTCTGGCGGGGGACCACATGGAGCTCCGTCCGTGCAGGGAGGGCCTCCCGACTGGTGCGGAACGCCTCACGGACAAGCCGCTTGAACCGGTTCCTCTCAGGGGAGGAGCCGTAACGGCCCGACGCGGTGATGCCCAAACGCTGAGCAGGAGCGGAGCAGAGATCGACGCAAATGAGACGCCCCACTCGCCGAGATCCCTCCCGAGCCATCTTGCGAAATTCTGAGCGCTCCTTAAGTCTTAGTGACTTAGGGAACTTCACGCGGAGAGGGTCTTGCGGCCAGCTCTACGGCGGCGGTTGATGAGCTTGCGGCCGTTGGTGGTTTTCATACGGGCCCGGAAGCCGATCGTGTTCTTTCTGCGGATTTTGCTTGCTTGGTAAGTTCGTTTCATAGGTCTCTCTTTAGTCAAAAAATTCAGCCACCAGCATACCCGAAAAGAGGATAATCGATCAAGCCTTGAAAATAAATAGGGGGAAACGGTATAAAGGGAGCCTTTACTGAAAGAGGATACTATGAAAGTGGGAGCATCCATTAAAGCAGACCCTTCGAAGGGCGATCAGATCGTCCGCCGCCGAGGTCGTATTTACGTTATCAATAAGAAAGATCCGAACCGCAAACAGCGCCAAAAAGGGCCTGCAAGGAAGAAATAATGGCAAAAAAATCATCGATTGCAAAGCAGAAGAGACGCGAAGGAATGGTTCAGAGAGGATTTGCGAAACGCAAGGCTCTGAAAGAGCTCATTCTCGATATGAACAAACCGGTTGAAGAGAGGCTCGCTGCTGTCGACACTCTCAACAAGTTGCCCAAGAATGCGTCGCCGACTCGTCTGCGCAACCGCTGCCAATTTACAGGCCGTGCGCGTGGGTTCCTGCGCAAGTTCAAGTTGTCTCGCCTCTGCTTCCGCGAGATGGCTTCTCAGGGACTGATCCCCGGCATCGTCAAGGCGAGCTGGTAGAAAAAGCCCGAGCACTCTCGGGCTTCTAAGGGCAGAATATGTACGACCAACTAAAAAATATGGACGCTCGGGAGATTGAACTTCCCGATACAGTTTTCGTGCGCGATATCGAAACGCGAGTATTTCAAGGGATCGCCCTGCAGTGTTTGTCCAAGGTGGAAGGCATTGGACTTCTCGAGGGGAACTTCTTTGACAGTTTGCTCGGCCGCGAGGTGGAGCGGGTCAAGGGGATTTATGTCGAGCAAGATCAGGCCAAGCACTCGGTCAATATCCGGGTGGAAATCCGCATCCGCTATGGTGTTTCCATTCCAGCTAAGGCGGAAGAGATCCAGACCAAACTGGCCGAAGAGGTGAGCGGCTGGACGGGGCTTCACGTCGCCTCTGTCCATGTGATTTTTAAAGACCTCCTCGTCGATGCAGAAGTGGAGGGGGCCGTTTAAGTCCTTATGCGCCGCGCCATTCTCTCTCTTCTGCACGGATTTGTCCTCCTCTTCTTTGGAGCGGTGGCCGTTTTATTTTTCGCCCTTCCCCAGCTCCCCATCGTCCGTCTGGAAATGGTCGATCTCCTCCTCCACCGCCCGGCAGACTCGATTTCGCTCGGTCTGGGTTTCTTGGGCGCTACCCTCATCCTCTTCTTGGGCTTTTACACGATCCATCGGAACCGCTTTTTGCGTCTCAAAATGGGCGCTCAGAGAGTCGAGATCGATCATCGGCTCATTTCCAGAAGTTTAGAAGAGTGCTTTCAGGCCCACTTCAAAGAGAAGCTTTCCCTCGTTGCCGTGTCTGTCGACTCAAAGATCGATATCGATGTGAAATTAGCCCCTCTGGACGAAGGGCAAAGAGAAGAGCTCTTTCTGAGAGTGGAGGCGGCCTTGCAGGTGCTCCTCAAAGAGCGGTTCGGTTACACCAAGCCCTTCTACCTAACCGCGACCCTATAACTTCTTTCTTTTTTTTCTGCGCTGATCGGTTTCTGTTCCCTGGAAGGGGGGAGAGGTTCTCCAACTGTCAGGGGAGAGAAACCGATCAGCGCAGAAGAGTGCAGAAGCGCAGAAAAAAAAGAAAATGATTATTCTGGGTTCTTTAACTGTTGAATGTCTTTCTGGGTGATGCCCTTGACGGTGGCGAGCTCTTCGGGGCTGGCGGCTTGAATGGCCTTCACGCTTCCAAATTTTTGCAGGAGCCGTTTTTTCTTCACAGGTCCGATACCAGCCACCTCATCTAACGCGCTCGTGAGCATCCGTTTGGAGCGCCGTTTTCGGTGGAAGTGGATTGCCTGATCGTGAGCCTCATCGCGGATTTTTTGGAGCAAAAACAGAGAAGGGGAATGGGGATTGATGATGAGCGGCTCCGATTGGTATGGGACGAACACCCGTTCTTGAGTGAGCCCTTTATCATGGCGGGCATCCTCTTTGACCAGGGCGATCACGTCGACCGAGGCGATGTTCAGCTCGGCAAAGACCTCGAGACTTAAATTGAGGTGCCCTTTGCCGCCGTCAATGATCATGAGGTCGGGGAGCTCTTGTTCTTTGCTAAAGTGGCGCCGGAGCACTTGCCGCATCGCGGTGTAATCATCCGCCCGTTCCGCCCCCCGAATCTTAAAGAGGCGCATCTGTCCCTTGTCTTTGACTCCATTCACAAAGCAGACGAGGCTGGCCACGGGGTCGGTGCCCGCTAAATTAGAAGTGTCAAAGCAGATGATTTTTCGTGGAAACCGGTTGAGCCTAAGCACTTCCTGCAGATCGAGGAGCCGCTTTTCGTGGAGAGACCTCGCATCTTGCTCTCGGACAAAGAGCGCCTTGGCGTTGCGATACGCCATCTCGACGAGATCCCTCTTTTTCCCTTTTTGGGGAGCGGTGATGGGGAGGGTGAGGATCTCTTCCAAAGCGGGAGGGAGCTCGAGGGGGACAAAGATCTCTTTGGGGAGCGCTGTGCAATGTTGGTAGTGCTGCAAAAGAAAAGTTTCAAGCACCTCTTCATCGCTCGACGCGATGAGGTGGAAGCTAAAATGTTCCGATCCGACCAATTTCCCCTCTCTAAAGAGGAGGAGCGCGATCAAGATCGCATCGGCTTCGCGATAGAGGCCGACCGCATCGCAGTCTTTGGCGGCCGGGTTATCGACGTGTTGCACTTGTGTGACATGCTCAATCTGATGGATCATCTCCAAAAAGCTGGCAGCCTTTTCAAATTCCAACGCTTCTGAGGCCCGCTCCAATTGGGCTTTGAGTTCTTTTAACACCTCTTTATCGCGCCCCCGTAAAAGGCGCATCGCCCCCTCTACTTGGGCATCATAATCTTCGCGCGTGCACTTGCCGACGCAGGGAGCGGAACACCTTTTGATATCGTAGAGCAAACAGGGGCGCTCTCGCTGCGCGAACTCGGTATCGGAGCACTGGCGCAAAGGGAACATCCGAAAAATGAGGTCGAGCGTTTGCCTTGCAGCAAGCGCATTGGTGTAGGGGCCAAAGTGGGTGCCAGCCTCGGTGGGTTTGCCCTTGTAGCGGATGAGCTTGAGGAGTGGCCACTCATGGCGCGTCATCACTAAATTGACAAAGGTCTTATCGTCCTTGAGGAGCACATTGTATTTGGGTTTGTGCTTTTTGATGAGGGTATTTTCTAAAATCAGCGCATCTTTTTCGGTCAGAGCGATGATGGTGTCGATCGACTCTACTTGTGCGGTCAGATAGGGGACCATCTCGCGCCCGTCGCCGCTTTTAGCAAAGTACTGTTTGAGGCGAGAGCGTAAGTTCTTCGCCTTTCCGACGTAGAGGACGACGCCCGCGCTATCCTTCATCAGGTAGACCCCCGGCTCTTCAGGGTATAAGGAGAGTGTACTTGGTTGAAAGGGCATAGTTACTTGGGGTGCTTTGTAAATCGTATAGTTGACGTGAATTCACGTCAATATTGTCTGCTTAGAGAGGGGGCTTTTCTTTGGGCTCGGGGGTTTCGAAGGTCTCCGCCAGGGTGGCCGGTTTTTTCTTGAGGAGGTACGTGAGTGTGCCCCCCACAATGATCAGGACTGTGCCGATCACCGAGCGCCAGGAGGGCACTTGCTCAAAGATGAGCCAGCTGCTCAGGGCCGCATAGATGACGCTGGAGTAACCGAGGGGGGAGAGGTAGGATGCGGTGCCGTAGCGGTAGGCGACAGTCAAGAACATCTGTCCTGCGGCGGTTGCGACCCCAATTCCAATGGCGCCCCACCACTCACTGCCCGTCGGAGGGACCCAGTAGATCCAGGCAAAGGGGCCGGAGAGGATGATGCCGGTGACAAAATAGTAGAAGAGGGTGCGGCTCATCGGTTCTTTTTGTAAGTTGAGCAGGCGCAAAGAGACAAATGCCACTGCAGAGAGGATTCCGGCAAAGAGTCCTAAGACAAACCCGAGCTGGAACATTTGCCTAGTCGGGTTGAGGATCACCGCAACTCCGATAAATCCGACGATGATAGACCACCAAACGTGGCGCCCTACCCGTTCTCTCGTCCAGACCCACCACATAAGGGGGGTAAAGAAGGGGGCTGTGTAGTTCAGGGTCGTGGCGTCGACCAGGTTCAAGAAGCGGATCGCTAGGAAGAAGAGGTAATAACTCAAAACTCCCGAGACGTCGCGCATCAAGTGGAGGGACAGCACTTCGGTTTTGAGATGAGAGGTCCCTTTCCGCAAGGCGATGGGAGCAATACAGATCAAGCTGACGAGGTTTTGAATAAAAATAATCTGAATCGTCGAAAAACGGCCTTTGAATTTCCAGACAAGAGAGCTCGCCGTGACAAAAAAGACATATCCGATGAGTGCGAGGAGCACTCCTAACCATAAGTGGCGCGGCTCTTGTTCTTCTTTCGTCATGTCATCAGGATACTCTTTTGTTGATTTTGCTGTTAACTGAATTCAAAATTTGGTATTGGTAAACGAGGACTGGAGAGTGTATGGAATTTAGCACAGGAAAACTAGAGTGGCTGGAATATGATTTATTGGGGTCTTATCCCCATGTTCAACATGGGACATTTTTGCGCTCGGGCGGCACGAGCGACGGTCCTTTCCAATCGCTCAATTTAGGAGAGGGGACAAGCGACCACCCGGACCGGATCAAGATGAATCGGGAGCAGGTGAGAAAAGCGTTGGGAGTGGAAAAGTTGATTTTCCCCCATCAGATGCATGGAATGAATGTGCAGCGCATCACAGCCAAAAATATCGATAAAATGCCTCACGTCGATGCCCTGTTTACTACTGAGAAAAATGTGGGGCTTGCGGTCACTCATGCCGATTGCCAAGCGGCTATTTTTTACGATCCTGTCCATGAAGCTGTGGGGATCGCTCATGCGGGATGGCGCGGGATGGCGCAAAATCTCTACGCGCGTGTCGTAGAGGCGATGCAGCGCGATTTGGGAACGCAACCCCAAAATCTCATCGCTTGTATTTCTCCTTCTTTGGGTCCTGACCACGCGGAGTTCAAGAACTATCGGCAGGAACTGCCCCAAGATTTTTGGCCCTATCAAGTAGCGGGTAAACCGCTTTATTTCGATCTTTGGGCGATCGCTCAAAAACAGCTCCTCGCAGCGGGACTTCTCGAGCGCAATATTGAGCTCTCTGGCATCTGCAACTACTGCAATGCGAAAGAATATTTTTCCCACCGCAGAGATAAAGAAACGGGTCGCCATGCGACAGTCGTTGCGTTGAAAGGGTAGTTTCTTCAAAATGGAGGCATGAAATTATTAGGCCTCGTCCGTTATACGCCCCGCATTTTTTTCGATGAGCGGGGTTTTTTCCTCGAGAGCTACAACCAGCCGCTCTATCAGAAGTTAGGTGTTGAGGTCTCGTTTGTTCAAGATAACCTCTCCTTTTCCAAGCGGGGGACTGTTCGAGGGCTCCATTTCCAGTCCCAGCCTGGCCAAGCCAAGCTCATTTCTTGTCTAGAAGGGCGCATCTGGGATGTCGCCGTCGATATTCGACCCGATTCCCCCACGTTTGGGGCTTGGGAGGGGATTTTTCTGGACAGTGAGGCGAGAGAACAGTTCTTTATTCCGAGCGGCTTTGCCCACGGATTTTGTGTGCTGAGTGAAACAGCCCTTGTGCAATACAAAGTAAGCTCGGTATACAACCCTGTAACCGAGTGCTCGATTCGTTGGAACGACCCCACATTGGCCATCGAGTGGCCTGTGATCTACCCCATTTTATCGCCCCGCGACCAAACAAACCCCCTATTTACCGAGGTATTTCGTGACGCTCTGGCTGCTCGGCGCTAACGGCCTCGTCGGCTCGGCCCTCAAGGCCTCCATCAACTGCTTGGCCAGTGGTCGGGAAGTGGACATTGGGAAGCTTGAGGACTTACGCGCCTTTGTGCGTAAATTCCCCGGCATTACTGGCATCGTGAACGGAGCCGCTTATACCAACGTCAATGGTGCGGAGACGCACCGTGAAGAGGCGTTTTTAACCAATGCGGTCGGCCCCGAGAATCTCGGAATTGTTGCCCAAGAGATCGGCGCCCAGCTGCTCCACATCTCCTCGGATTACGTCTTTCCCGGCGATGGGAACACCCCCTTGAAGGAGAGTGACCCCACAGGTCCCTGCAATTACTACGCCTACACAAAGTTGGAAGGGGAAAAGCGGCTCTCTGCGGTGTGTCCAGACTGCGCGATCTTGCGAGTCTCTTGGGTCTTTGGGCAGGGGGGCAAAAACTTTGTGTCTCAGCTCCTGCACAACCTCCGCACCCAGCAAGAACTCCAAGTGGTTTTTGATCAGTGGTCCCGCTATACGTACGCCCCCGATTTGGCGCTTGTCATTTTACAGCTTTTGGGCCACTCAGGAGTGTACCACTTTGCCAATGAGGGGGTCACCACCAAGTACGAGTTTGCCCTCGCCATGCGAGAAGAGGCCGAGAAGCTCGGCATGCACATCGTCACCGATAAAATCATCCCCGTCTCGGGCGCCCAGTTTCCCTCTCCTTGCAAACGCCCTATTTACACCCCCCTTGATACGACGAAGATTGAAAAGATGATAAAAATACGCTCCTGGAGAGAAGCATTACAAGACTACTTGGAGGCCCTGATTGTTTAAAAACCTATTGGTGACAGGAGGCTCCGGCTTCATCGGCTCCGCCTTTGTGCGAATGGTGCTGAGCGAGACCGACTGTGCGGTCTGCAACTTGGACGCCTTGACTTACGCCGCTCATCCAGGCGCCCTCAAAGAATTTGAGGGACACCCCCGTTACCGCTTTGTGCAGGGAAACATCTTGGATCAGGCACTTGTCGAACAGCTCCTCCCTGCCCAAGACGTCATTGTCCACTTTGCAGCGGAAACCCACGTCGACCGGAGCATCGCGTCGGCCTATCCCTTTGTAGAGACGAATATCAAGGGGACGCTTTCTCTACTGGAAGCCGTCCGTAAGTTCCCCCACGTCCACTTCCACCACGTGTCGACCGACGAAGTTTACGGCTCTTTGGGAAAGACGGGGGCTTTTTCCGAAGCTTCCCCCTACAGCCCCAATTCCCC
>CAYHED010000064.1:0-8189 GCA_964355615.1 uncultured bacterium | reverse complement strand
ATCGGCTTTTTCCTGGTGTCCGCCAATAGCCCAAATGAGAGCTAATTGGCAGAGTTCGTATAAAGGCAAATGATCGTAAGAAAAAGAGAGGGGGGCTCTCGATCGGATGAGAGCCCGTGCAGCGGGGTGCAGCAAGGCGAGAGGATCGCTTCCGAGCTGAGATAAGCCCTGTTCATCTCCCGAGGCCCAAAGAGCCCTGACCTGGCTATAAATCATGATTCGATGAGCTTGCGCATTCTTTTGCCGGGCGTAAACTTCACCGCTTTGCGTGCAGGGATCACAATGGGAACAGCTGCATTCTTGGGATTGCGTCCGATTTTTTGTTTTCTCTCGACAACTTCAAATACGCCGAAATCGCGAAATTCTAGGCGATCTCCTTGTGACAAGGTATCTGTCATCGCATCTAAAAAGGCTTGAATGACATTGCGAACATCATTCGGGTGTAAACCCTTCGATTGTGAAATTGTATGGATCAGTTTTTTCTTTGTAATTGTAGCCATATCCTGGCCCCTTCCTTGATCGTTCAGATTTTCAGACATGCCAACTCTCCTTTTGTATAAGCCCCCGGCGTAGGAGCTTACAGATAAATGGGTTCACGGGCTCAAAATAACCTCTGGTGATTATTTTTCAAATCATTTTTTTCGAAAAACAGTAATCAGCATCCGTTTTTTCTTGCCAGCGCTCAAAAGAAGGTAAGTTCCTCCGATCAAATCGTCTGCTGAAAAAGTGTGAGCAGGATCTGAAATCCGTTCGTTATTTAAGTAGGCGCCATTATTTTTAATCAGGCGCACGCCCTCTCCTTTACTCGAGACCAAAGTCGTTTTTGCGGCTACATCCACATACTTTTGTCCCACCACCTCATCGTAGTCCAAAGAGGCCCCCGGCACATCATCCGCAAGCTGCCTCAGCGACTCTTTCGTCAACTTCGCCTCAGTTCCCGGAGCCATTCCCTCTGTCGCCCTCAAAGCGGACGACAACCCCTCTTCGCCATGGACAAACCGAGTCACCTCTTCTGCAAGCCGTTTTTGAGCCGCATTGGGAGCCAGGTGCATCGACGCCTCTACTTCAGCGATCTCGCCCAGCTCCAAAAAGGTGAGCATTTTGAGCAGACGAACCACATCGGCATCAGGCACTCGGACTAAGTACTGGTAAAACTGATAGGGAGAAAGTTTTTCGGCAGAGAGCCAAATAGCCCCCTCTTCCGATTTCCCAAATTTTTTCCCATCGCTCCGAGTTAAGAGAGGAAATGTGAGGCCATAGATAGGCTCCCCGCCCATTTTGCGGTGAAATTCGGTCCCCGCGGTGATATTGCCCCACTGATCGGAGCCCCCCATTTGCAAAGAGACCCCGTGGTGCTCCTTGAGATAATGGAAATCGTACCCCTGCAAAATCTGGTAGCTAAATTCGGTAAAGCTCATCCCCTCTTCCGATTGGAGGCGCGCCCGAACGCTCTCTTTAGCGATCATCGCTCCCACGCGGAAGTGTTTGCCCACATCGCGTAAGAAATCGATGAACGAAAACGATTTGTACCAGTCATTGTTATTGAGGATCATCGGCTTGGGGCCCGAAGGAAACTGCAAGATCTTGCGGAAAAACGTCTCGAGGCAACCTACGTTATATTCGAGCGTCTCATCGCTCAGCAGAGGGCGCTCAGCGCTCTTGCCCGACGGATCGCCGATACGCCCCGTCGCTCCCCCCAAAATCGCAAAAGGAGTGTGCCCAAAGCGCTGGAACCAAGCGAGAGCCATAATCCCCACCAAATTGCCCAGATGCAAGCTATCTGCCGTCGGATCAAAGCCGATGTACACCTTGAGAGGGTGATTGGCTTTTTCCTTGAGCTCCTCGTGGGTCATCTGATCGATGAAGCCCCTTTGGGACAGATGTTCAATGACGTTGCGCATTGAGGATTTGCTCCATGAGATTCTTTACTTTTTGGCTCACAGGAGCGGAATTTTGATTGTTGTCAAAGAGAGCCAGCCCCTTTCCAGGAACCTCTGTCCGATCGATCTGATTGTTTGCAAGAACGTCTCTTGTTTTTTCTTTGATTCGATTGAGGGCGTCATTCGTAATTTCTTGCCGCTCCAAAAGCTGAGTCAATTTCTCTCGAGCTCTTTCAATCATCCTACTTTCAGTTGCCATTTCCATCCGATACCTCCATGTCCAACTAAAATAATCCATTCTCATTTAAAAATCCACTCCGCTATGATGAAGCGAAGAAGGGCGAGGACTCCGCCCTCGCGCTCCCGTCAAAGGACTTGCGTCCTCTGAACTCCTTTTATGAATGGGATTCAAAAGGGCCAAAGCCCTTTTGCGGTGCTCGAGGCAGAGCCTCGGTTCTATTTGGGGGGTCGTATGAACGAACTAGGAAAGAAAGCAGCGGGGGCTAAAGCGGCCGAGCTCATTGAAGATGGGATGATTGTCGGCTTAGGCACCGGCTCGACTGCCGCCTACTTCATCGAAGCGCTCACTGACCGAGTGCGGCGCGGCCTCCACATCCGCGCAGTCGCAAGCTCCCGCGCCTCCGCCGATCTTGCCCGCAAAGGGCACATTCAGGTAGTCGACATCAACGAAGTCCCCCGCATCGACCTCACCGTCGACGGCGCCGATGAGATCGACCCCGCCAAGAGAATGATTAAAGGAGGCGGAGGCGCCCATACCAGAGAAAAGATCCTCGCCTACGCAAGCCGCGAGTTCGTCGTCATCGTCGATGAGAGCAAATGCGTCCCCCAGCTCGGCCGAGCCAAACTCCCCGTCGAGATCCTCTTTTTCGGCTCCCCCTCCACCAGACACCACCTAGAAAAACTCGGCTACCTAGGGCAATGGCGCATGCAGCAAGACGGCAGCTTTTTCCTCACTGAAAACGGAAACCTCCTCTTCGACATCCAGTTCCCCCATCTGGTAGAGCACCCCGAAGCAGAGCACCACAAAATCATCCAAGTCCCCGGCGTCGTCGACACCGGCTTCTTCTTCGGCATCGCCAGCCGCGTTATCGTCGGAACCCCCCAAGGAAACTGCCTCTAACTGAAGGGCGCATTCCCATTTTCTGGGGAAAAAAATACCACAGAGATAGACACCACAGAGGCCCCCTCGCTCCCAGAAAAAAACAACAGGTTGTAATTTTTCTCTTGGGGTGTGGGGCCTCCCCACCTCTGTGGTGTCTATCTCTGTGGTATTTTTTCTTACCCCGAAAATGGGAATGCGCCCCTAAGTGAATCTGATCCGATCAGCCTCTATTTTCTCAGCTTCGGCTGCTGCATCTGCCTCAGTGTAGGGAGGCCTTTCACCTTCAGCGCATGCTGGCAATAAATAACCCACTATCAGCCCTATGACAGCAGGAACAAGCCTTTCCTCCTCAGCGCGCTCGGCGTTCAATAACCCCAAAGTAACCGCGGCGTGAGGACCACGGATCGATTCGATGGTTCGCTCCACATTTGCCGGGTTCAACTGACCCGCCTTATGCAATTCCGAGAACTTCCGTTGGAGAAATCTGGCATATCGCGCATTCTCAACCAAGAGATCGAATATTTGCTGGTCGTTCTGAGGATTCATCACACGTGTTTCTATCAACGTGCTAAATATTCCCGCGAGAGCGCGAGCATGCTCGGCATTCTTAATTAGCATTTGGAAGTTTTTCTGCCGATTCGCCCCTCTTAAAATCCGATTCGATGGCACCACCCTAGAGTTGAGTCGCTCCAATTCACGAATTGCGGCAGCAACATCAGCTGTATAGCCAAGATCCTGAGTCAAGAGAGCGAGGTTTTCTTGGGTAAGAAGTCCGTTCTGTCTTAAATCAGAGAGCGCGCACCCTAAATCTTCAGCATTCTCATAGTGTCTTTTGCCACACTCATTTTTGATCAGTTGAGCATATTTCACACCGCCCGGCGTCATCAAAAGCTTCGCCGAATCCAATTGTTCTAATTGACCAACCATCCGCGAGGCGATGCGAGGGTTTTCTGGGACACGAAGACTCAGGAGCTCCTGCCGCTGACGAAACTCACTCACTAATGATCGCAGCCTCGCTCCAAAATGAGCCCTTTCTGCTTTGCCCCCACAAGGAGCCTGACCCCTGGTTCCGATCGATCCAACAGACATATTATTCTCCAAATTAGTATCATTATTAATACATAATTATAACATAATTAGTAATTTAATTAAATAAATTCTATCTATTTAACAACCAAAGAGTTACGTTATCTGCCACACCCAAACAACCGGAGATTAAGTACGCACAACTTAATTTACATTTACATTCAATTGTAGATATTATATAATTTATACATGACTTCATCAATTGCATTAGCAGGAAGCTGCTCACTTGAATTCATTCAAAGCAAGGCCGCTGAGTATGTTCACTCGGGGCTGTCCCGCTCCATCTTGCGTGTGGGCGCCGCGGCCGCGCTGATCTATGCCGGAAAGCGCCTCTTTGATGCGTTGCAATCACCGGTTAACGAAAGTCCTCAGCTTCCCACAGGCGCCCTTGCCAAAGCGGTGCTAATCACCCCAGAGACCCCCAGAGATCCATCGCCCAGTTCCGATCAACAAGAGAGCATTGAGGCCCTTGCCGAAACAGTCCTAAACACCCCCGAGCCGCTCAGAGAGCAGTCGCCCGATCGCAACCAACAGGAGGGCATTGTTGATCCTGAGTACCCTCCTCTGCCGGGACCGGATTCTGTATTTACCGCCATTGAGGAGAGCAACCGAAAACTTCCCCCCGATGCTCCAGCGGCGATCATCATCCGCTGTCCACCTGAGGACGACGATCAGCTCTCTTTCTCATACGACCATCTTGTATACCGCGATATGATTCAACAACTCATAAAAAGCGGCCACTATATTGCGATCCAATTCACTACAAGAGGAGATCACGTCCAACCGATCCTTAAGGAACAAAGCGCGCTATTAAACAGGCCCATCACCAAGGTAATTCTCGAAGGGCACGGGAATGAGGACTGTCTCGGGATTCAGTTTAGTCCCAAAAAGAAAAAATACAAAATTACGGACAATCATAGAGACACATTCGCATCCTGCTCCCCCAACGTGGAGATTATCGTCATGGCCTGCTACAGCGCAAATCTGGCACAAAAAATTTCTGAAGAAACAGGAAAGTATGCCTCTGGTTTTATAAACGCTATTGATACATCCGATATTATACCCATTTTGAACCCAGATCATTTTATATTATGGGGCTTCGATGAAGAATGTGAGAGGCGATGGGTGACAAACGAATACATCAATGGCGAGCAGCTACCTCAAAGATCTCTTACAGACGTGGCGCGGCGAATTATTGAGGATGCTGAAAAGGGTAGGTTAGCGGCGATGATGTTTTTATCGCAACATACAGACGACCTCCCTGTTGGATCGAAAACACGTATGGATTGGCTCAAGAGAGCTGTCGAAAGTGATGAACTCGACCCGCTGTTTGAGTATGGATCTGATTTAGTACTATACGGCCACAATGATGAAGAGAGGAAAAAAGGTCTGGAAATTGCGAAGAAAGCCGCAAACAGAGGATACTCGGCGGCCCAATACTGGTTAGGTGGAAGCAGCCTGGAAATGCGACTTCCTGGGGAGCACCCCAAAGAGCAAATAAGGGCGGCCATCCATTGGTATCAAAAACTTGTAATAAATCCTCATGCAAGCAAGGAGGATGTACGTGAGTCGAGCACAGCCATTCAACAGATCTTTCTGAAACAAGCCCTAATACTTAATATTAAAGCCGCTGCGCGCAAGGTCGAGTAGGGCTGAGACGGCCTCTTCGGCGTCGACGCCTACGGCTTCGATCCCGATCTTGGCCCCCTTTTCGGCTCCCAGCATGAGAATCCCTAATAAAGACTTGGCATTGACCACGTAATTGCGGTAGGAGAGCTCGATATGGGCGTTGAACTTCGCCGCGCACTTAACCAGCTCGGTCGAAGGGCGGGTGTGGAGCCCCTTATCATTGAGAATAGAAAATACGGTTTTTGTTTTCTTGTTCATAGTGCCCCCGCGGGGTAGCACTGACGTTACCTAACATTTCATTTTTTATGCAAATAAAAAATTGAAATCATTTCAGTTGTGTATATCATGGGTTTTCGGGTATAAACGCTTGCGGAAGGTAAGAAATGGCATCTGGAGATACATCTCCACTCACCCGGTGGCGCAAGCGCCTCTGGCCGATTCAAGCATACGAACTCAAAAAGATTCTCCCGCTTCTATTCATGAAATTTTTCATTTCGTTCACCTACGGGGTGCTGACGACGATGAAAGATGCGCAAATCGTCACTGCGCGGGGCTCGGGCGCCGAGGTCATTCCAATCTTGAAGGGATGGATCGTTTTGCCGATCGCCTTGGGGACAACCCTCCTTTACTCCAAGCTATCGAACCTATTTAAAAGATCGACCCTCTTTTACGGAATCATCGCGTTTTTTATGGCGTTTGTCGCCTTGTACGCTTTTGTCCTCTTTCCCAATATCGAAAACCTCTCTCCGCATGCATCGGCGGACCGGCTTGTGGCTTGGGTAGGGCCCGAAAACGGGCACTGGGTCGCGATCTACCGCAACTGGATTCAGGCGATTTTCTTTGTCATGGCGGAACTGTGGGGCAGTGTAGTCATCTTCCTCCTCTTTTGGGGATTCGTCAACCACATCTGCAACTTCCAAGAAGCGAAACGGTCCTACAACTTGTTCATCGCCGGTGGAGACATGGCCCAGATGTTCACAGGGCCTTTGGTGTGTTACTTTGTCGGCAAGTACGTCAGCGATCAGTTTAGCTTCGCGGTGCAGAGTTTGGCCTGCTGCATCCTTTGCTTTGGGGTCGCCATCATGGCGCTCCACTGGCTGCTCACCCGCAAGATCCTGAAAGACGAAAGGTTCTATCAGGCTCACGCACCGTTGGATGTCAAGACAAAGCTCTCCCTTTGGGATAGCTTAAAATTCATCGCAAGATCCCCTTCGCTCCGCTACATCGCCGTGATGGTCATCGCCTACGGACTCACCGTCAACTTAACGGAAGTGACTTGGAAAGCGAACCTCAAGCTGGCCTACCCAGAAACGGGTGCCTACCAAAGCTTTATGGCCACGGTGAGCTCATCGGTCGGCCTTTGCTCCTTCATCATCACCCTCTTTTTTAGCGGCTATCTGATCCGCTCCCTCGGCTGGCGCTTTTGCGCGCTGCTCCCCCCCATTGTGATCGGGATCACGAGCCTCACCTTTTTAACCCTCTTCCTCAATCCGAGCTGGCTCCCCACCTCGTGGAACATGAGTCCTTTGATGCTGATCGTTCTCTTTGGCGCCTTCCAAAACGTATCGACCAAAGTGATGAAATACGCCTTCTTCGACGCCACTAAGGAAATGTCTTACATTCCCCTCGATGCCGAGTCGAAGGTAAAGGGAAAAGCTGCCATCGATGTGGTCGGCTCGCGGCTCGGCAAGTCGGGCGCTGCCTGGATCCAAATCGCTTTGATTCAGATCGCAGGAACAGGCTCGGTTCTCTCGATTACCCACTTTCTCCTTCCGCTCATCGCTTGCACGGTCGTTTTTTGGATCTTGTCGGTGCGCGCCCTGAATAAACAATTTATCACTCAAACCGTTCCCACTACTTAAAAGAGGTGCCCTTTGTCGTCCCCCCGTCGTTTCATTGGAGTCTTTCTCCTCGCCATGCTCAATTTATCTGTAATGGTCTCTTTGAGGAATCTGCCGATTGTAGCAGCTCAAGGATTTGGCGCCCCTTTCCTCTACTTACTCGTCGCGGTCGTCTTTCTTTTTCCTGCCGCCTTTATCTCTGCTGAACTCGCAACAGGCTGGTCTAGAACAGGGGGCGTCTATATTTGGGTCCGAGAGGCCTTTGGCCCCTTTCCCGGCTTTTTCGCCGTCTGGATGCAGTGGGTCCACAATGTGACCTGGTTTCCGGCGATCCTCTCTTTTTCCGCAACCGCTCTCGCCCAGCTCTTCTTCCCCGAACTGGCCAGTCACAGAGGCTACCTCATCGGAGCCATCCTCACCGGCTTTTGGGTCTTTACCTTCTTTAACTACTTTGGCCTCAAAACTTCGAGCTGGTTCAGCACAATCGGCGTGATCGCCGGAACGATCCTCCCCGGCTTTTTGCTCATCTCGCTCGGCCTTGCCTGGATCGGCCTCGATTATCCGATCCAAATTCACTTCTCCACCGGATCGCTCATCCCCCCTCTCGGCCATATCGAAGATATCGTGTTT
>CAYHED010000063.1:0-8270 GCA_964355615.1 uncultured bacterium | reverse complement strand
ATCTGCACTTGTTGGTTGTGGGACAGGTCGGCAAAATACAATGCTTCCCTCATTGAGGTGGCGGCCGAGGTCCGTTGCCCAAAATCAAAGAGAGTATAGGTTAAATTGACGTTGGGTCCCGCTTGTGTGAAATAGAAGTCGACGGCTGTTTCTTGAGAGAGGTTATCGTATTTTTGTCTCATGTAACTGCCCTGAAAGCTCAGATTGGGGAGAAAACTGCTGAGCGACTGTGTGTAGGAAGCGGCAGCGCTGCGCGCTTGCGCCCAGGTTTGCCGGGTCGTGGGGTTATTTTGCAGGGCGATATCGATGAGCTCGGCAAGGGAGAGGTTGGCGCTCTCAAAGGAGGCGGGGAGAAGCGTTTTGCAGTAGCGCGAAGAGATGAGTTGGCTCCCTTGTCTTGGAGACCAAGAAGAGTAAGAAGTTGACGGAGCGAGATCAAAGGGATGGGAGATGTCGCGCACGCAACCGGTGAGTAAACAGACGCAAGCAGTCAGGAATGGAGTTCGCATATAAATCCCTACATAGGGGATCGGCTATTATTGTGGAAGGCCCAAAATATAAAAGACCTCAAAAACCAGGCACGATGCATTATTTTGGTGTACAAGAAAATCCATTCTTCTATAGATTGCGGTTAACACTCATGAGGAGAAAACTTCTTGCAATCTGAACGGTTTTATTGGTCGACCGGACATTCCGTATTGGCCTATCAGATCCCCCTTTTGATCGCTCTTCCTTTCTATTGGATCTATGGCCCTGCACCCTCTTTGACCCTTATCTTCATTTCGATCGGGCTATTTGTCTTTTCTCAAATGAGTATAACTGCTGGGTATCACCGCCTTTTTTCTCACCGGACGTATAAAGTGGTCGCTCCTATTAAGTGGCTTTTGCTTTTTTTTGGAGGAATGGCGGCGCAGAACAGTGCGATTCGGTGGGCGTTTGGGCATCGTTGTCACCACAGCTTTGAAGATACAGAAAACGACCCCTATTCAATTAAGCGTGGTTTTTGGTTTGCCCATTTTGGCTGGCTTTTTGAAAAGCCCTGCGAGATTGACAAAAAAGTCGTAGCGGATCTATTTAGAGATCCAGTGATTGCATTCCAACACAAATACGAAGTCAGCTGTATGATTCTCCCGAATATTTTTATTACACTTCTCGTCGCTTGGATCGTTCAGGATTTTATAGGTGCAGCAGTCCTTTCTTTTGGAGTGCGTCTTTTTTGCACCCACCACAGCACATTTTTAATTAATTCTTTGGCCCATACTCATGGATCTCGGCCCTACGACAAACTTTTGTCTGCGGTCAATCAGCCCCTCGTAACGATCCCCACGATGGGAGAGGGCTGTCATCATTTTCACCACGCATTTCCTAACGATTACAGAACCGGTTTCCGCTGGTTTCATTACGATCCAGCCAAATGGCTTATTTGGACCTGGACCAAATTAGGACTCGCCGGAGATTTGAGAAGAACCAGCGCTGAACAAATTCAGCGGCGACAACTCAGGTCGAAGTCAGACAAGGAAGAACAATCAACAATCAATTCTTAAATGGAGCTATAGGTGGAAAAAACTTCCCAATTTGCTTGGCTTTCGGGCCATACCGTCTTTGCGTTTCAGATCCCTTTTCTTGTTGGCCTGCCGTTTTATTTCATCTACGCCCCGCTTCCTTCTCTGCAATTGATCCTGATCTCTTTGGTCCTCTTTGTTCTTACTCAGCTCGGAATTACGGCTGGCTACCACCGTTTATTTTCTCATAAAACATTCAAAACGAACACTGCAGTCAGAGCCGTGCTACTCTTTTTTGGTGGTTTGGCAGGACAACAGAGCGCTTTGCAATGGTGCTATAGACACCGCTGCCATCACAGCTTTGAAGACACAGAGAGAGACCCCTATTCTATTCAGAAAGGATTTTGGTTTGCCCACTTTGGGTGGATGTTTCAAAAGCCAGAAGAGATGGATAAGAAAATTGTCGCTGATCTCCTGAAAGACCCTCTCATCGTATTTCAATGGAAGTATGGGGACGCCTGTTTGGTTATTTCCAGCGCCCTTACAACGGGGCTTGTCGGCTGGATCTGCAACGATTTTCTGGGCGCCTTGATGATTGCTTTTGGGCTCCGACTTTTCTGCAATCTCCAGTTCGCTTTCTTGCTTAATTCATTGAGTCATATGCAAGGTTCCCGGCCCTATAATAAAGATCTCACTGCCACAGACAACCTTTTGCTAATCATTCCCACGATGGGAGAGGGGTTTCATCACTTCCATCATGCATTTCCAAATGATTATAGAACTGGCTTCCGCTGGTTCCATTTTGATCCAACTAAGTGGTTGATTTGGTCTCTATCTAAGTTAGGGCTGGCGACTGACCTTAAAGCGACTTCATCAGAGCGGATTTTCGAGCAGGCGCGCAAAGCAAAAACAGAAACAGAATCTCCGCCGGAAAACTCATTTTAATGAGTTATACCGCTCGTGATTCGAAAATCGGTTCTGCCGGCGTCGGGCGGCCACTGCTTTTGGCATCCACCTGCATCGCCCAACCCTTTGGGCTCTAGCTGCTTCGGTGCCGGCTCCGCCTGATCCAAAATCAGGGCGTTTCCTTGGCATCTCCCGATTTTTGAACCATTCCCGGTACATATACCCAAATAAACTCAAAAGTTGGGTTTGTGCGTCGTCGGGCAGCCACTGCTTTTTGACCCGCTTGCATCGTCCCCCTCTTAGAGTGGAAGGCCCAAAATATAAAAGACCCATGCGCCGAGTATCGTATGGCCTAGGCTAACCCCGATGATGGTGCGCTGTCGAGCAAATAACCAGCCCCAAAGAATGCTCGGGATAGCCAACAGGGGGGAGTAAGCCCAATAAAAGTGCGCGGAGACGTAAAGAGTGGTGGTTACAGCGATTGCTATTACAGTTTTGTTTCGCCCGGGAATAAAACGCTGCCAAGATGTTTGCATCAAGCCCCTGAACATGAGCTCTTGAATAGGGCAAGCGAGAATGTAGACAACTAAGGCCAGAGAGAGCAATTCTTTATTGAAGGAAGGGTCTGCGGCTTCCAAACCTAGACGAAATAAGGGTTGGTCGGGGATTACATTGGTTGTGAGTAGGATTTTTTTGATTATTACAAGAGAGAGCAAAAGGGGGATTGTGAAGAGGATCGTCTCTATAATCGAGCGCCTCCAATTGCGAAACGTGAGTCCCCACCAGGAGAGGGGATACGGTCTAATCCAGGCTCTGCAAATTACATAAGTCATTCCTAGCGTATAAGTTGATGAGAACAGGGGAAAGTAGGGAGTCGGCAAATATCTGATTATTAAGCTTGCAATAGTGGTGTAAAGAGTCATGCCTACAGCAGAAAAAAGGGCAGTTTGCGTAAAAAAAACTCGTTTTTTAGCTAGAAAAAGCTCTTTTCGAAGGGCGTCCGCAGTTTGTTGATTCGTTGTTGAAAGGCGGGAGGTAAGGAGGAGGTTCAAATTTTTCGCCAGCTGATGGAGAGTGTCTTGGGAAAGATGTTTTATGGAAATCGCCTTTGTGATGGAGGGCTCTAAAGCGCGCACCGTTGCGATCCGGGACTCGTTGCCCAAAATAGCCACTTCGCCCACGAGATCCCCTACTTCTGCCAGATGGATTCGGAGCCCATCTTTTAAAATCTCGAAAGAGCCCGATAAAACAAAGAAGAAGTCATCTCCCCGATCTCCCTCTTGGACGATGATAGCCCCCTTTTCAAAGCGGACTTCCCTTGAGTAAGTATCAATCTCCTCGAGCTGCTTTGCAGACAGGTCCTTGAGAAGGATGCGTTGGCTCCAAATAGATGAGGTCTCCATAAGCCGCATCCTTACAGAAAATCTATTTTTCTTCGATCTTTTTCTTTAGGAGCTGGTTGACGAGGGTGGGATTGGCTTTGCCGCGGGTGAGTTTCATAAGCTGGCCGACGAGGTATCCAAAGGCTTTATCGCGCCCCGCTTTGAAGTCGGCGACCGATTGGGGGTTTTCTCTCAAGATCTGATCGACGAGAGGCTCGATGGTCGCCAGGTCATCGACCGGTTGATAGTCGGGGTTTCTTTTGACGATTTCTTCGGGAGCTGTCCCTGGCTCTTTCACCATCTCATCGGCCACCGCTTTTGCGATCGGACCGGTGATGCGCCCTGCCTCGATTAGTTGGACGAGCCCAGCGACATGTGCGGGAGGGATTTTGAGCTTTACAAGAGTTTGTCCAAGCTCTTTCAATCTACCGGTAAATTCGACCGTGATCCAGTTGCAGAGCTGGCGAGGGGAGGGGCAGATTTTCATCGCCTCCTCAAAATAGTCGGAGAGTTCTTTTTCGGCAATGAGGGTGGAGGCCGCATAAGGAGTGAGTCCTAGGTCGGAGACGTATCTCCGAAAACGGTCTTGGGGCAGTTCGGGGAGGGTTACTCGAAGCGCATCGATATCGGCCTCGCTCAAGATCACCGGAACGAGATCGGGCTCAGGAAAGTAGCGATAGTCATCTGCGCTCTCTTTTTTCCGCATGAGGACGGTTTCTTTGCTCTCTGGATCCCAGCGATAGGTGCCTGGCGGAATCAACTCTTCGGGGGTCTTGTCGGGGTGATTTCTGTACAGACTGATCTGTCTTTTGACTTCTGACTCAATGGCCATCTCTAGGAAGTGGAATGAGTTCATGTTTTTGATCTCAATCCGGGGTCTTAAGCCTTTTTCCCCTTGAGGGCGCACGGAAATATTCACATCGATGCGTAAGCTTCCCTCTTCCATGTTGCCGTCGCAAGCGTCGATGTAGAGCAGGATGGCGCGAATGGCCATTGCATAGGCGGAGGCTTCTTTAGGGGAGTGGATGCACGGTTCGGAGACAATCTCGATGAGGGGGGCTCCTGCTCGGTTGTAGTCCACGCCGGCAAAGGTCGAAAAGTGTTTGAGCATCCCGGCATCGTCTTCAATGTGGGCTCTATTGACCGCAAAGGTCTTTAAGACGCCATCCACTTCTGCAGAGACGGACCCTCCTCGAAGAAGGGGGTTTTCATACTGCGTGATCTGAAAGTTGCGCGGGCTATCTGGATAAAAGTAGGATTTCCGATCAAACGTGCTCGTTTGAGAAATATCGCTCCGGATCGCTAGGCCAAATTGGATGGCCTTTTTGACCGCTTGCTTGTTAAGGACGGGGAGCGCTCCGGGTTGACCAGTGCAGACCACCGAGATATTGCTGTTGGGTTCATCGCCAAAGCGGTTAGGGGCGCCGCTAAACAGCTTGGACTTGGTGTTGAGCTGCGCGTGGATCTCTAAGCCGACAACGGTTTCCCAGTTCATAGTATGCCTTGCTGATTGAGGGGAAAGAAAACTAACCACAGAGGCACAGAGGAGAGGGAGGTGGCACAGAGGTAGGGCTCCGCCCTACGACCCGGCAAAGGGCTTAGGCCCTTTGCAAACCCTAAATAGGATTCCAAAGGACCAAAGTCCTTTGGCAGGGGTATGGGGACAGAGTCCCCATCTCTCTAGCCTCTGTGGTTAGTTTTCCCACCCCGAGAAACGCAAAGCTAAAAGGGCAGCCGTCGCCTGAGCCACATTCAGGGACTGGATCTTACCCTGCATCGGGAGATAGATCGACCGGTCGGCTCTCTTCTGGATCAGGGGCTGGATCCCCTCCCCTTCTGAGCCCACGACCAACACTGTTTTAGGAGCGTATTTGAATTTGAAGGCGCTTTCCGCCTTTGTGTCGAGCAGGGCCGCCACGACTTCAAAGCCCCCCTTTTGGAACTGGGTGACCGCTTCGGCTAGATTGGCGATCCGGATGAGGGGGATGAGCTCACTTGCGCCGGAGCTTGTTTTGGCGGCTACCGGAGTGAGGTCTGAGCCTCGATTCTTAGACCAGGCAACGGCACTTACGCCAAAACATTCTGCGCTCCGAATCAGCGCACCAAAATTTTGTGGGTCAAAGATCTGGTCGAGCATCAGAACGAATGTGGACTCTTGGGACTCGGTCTCTTCCAAAAACTCCTTCACGTCGTAGTATTTTCGGTCTTTGACTTGAGCTACAAAAGACTGGTGGGAGTCCGAATCGACCATGCGGGTCAGTTCGTGATTGGAGACAACCGAGATGGGGATGCCCGCTTTTTCAGCCGCCCGTACAAGTTCCCCCTCTTTTCTGATAGTAAACAGCCGCATGAGCCGATCGGGGGCGTGGGTCAGTACTTCTTGGATGGGGTGTACTCCCATAATCAATTGCATTAAAATTCTCCAGAAAGGGCCAGCCAGCCAGACACGGAGGTCCAGCGAAGCTTGAGTTGCGTTGGGATTTGAGTCGTCACCGAACCTGCCGAGCGAGACAAAGCTGTATCGACGACCTGTGCAGGGAAGTAGTTGAGCAGTCCCCCGAATCCAATGCGCCAGAACCGATCGAGCGAGTAGTGGAGCTCAAGCCATCCCGTTTGGCCCGGATTGCCCCCCTGGATCGCCTTGATCCGATTGGAAGTTGTCTCCCCCGCATTTTCATAGTTATAGAGGGTATTCAATCTCATTTTCATCAGGTTATAAGCATAGCCCGCCCGC
Source organism: uncultured bacterium (assembly GCA_964355615.1). GTDB lineage: Bacteria > Chlamydiota > Chlamydiia > Chlamydiales > SM23-39 > CAIVVG01. The sequence continues at coordinate 1,746 of CAYHED010000063.1, read as the reverse complement.
AAGTGAAGCCGGTTGCCTGGATCGACCGCAAAATCGGCGCCAAAGAAAAACCCGTTCCACGAGAGGCGTAAATCTTGGGGGCAAGTCGAGGTCATATAGGAGTTCGGAGTTGCCCCATGCCGCTCCAGATGTTCCCAGTGCCCTGCGTAGCCGATGAGGGGGGTGAAGAGGACCTCATAGGTGCGCCCCTCGGTCAGGTTGACCGCATAACCCACATAGCCCGAACCGTCGGCAGAAAACCCCTCGGTATTGAACTCAAACTGGGGGTGCTCGGAGGTGAACGGGAGATCAGAATAGGTCTGATACAAAGTCCCTCGCCCAAAAGTGCCATAGGCCCCATTGAGAAAAAAGGTGAAATCGCGGTGAATCACACGGAGCGAGAGCCCATTTTGCCAAAACTCCACATCGCGGTAGAGCTCCGTATAGGCGAGCATCCCCCCCTCCCCTGTCCCCGGCTCGTGCAGATGCCAGTGAATCCGGTCATTGCGATAACCGGTCTCCCACTCCCAGCGCAGCGGCTTGTTGACCGTAGCACTTAAAGAAAAGGCGAAAAGGAGGCAAGCAAAGAGGTACTTCACGCCGCCAGTATAGACCCTTTTTTAGATTAACGGAAGAGGTTTAGGGCGATAAAGCCAGTAATTGGGGCCATAGTCGTAAGAGAGCTGCGTCCCTTTGGGGATATCTTCATTCGCAACGAGGACAATATGGGTGATGTTGTCAAAGGTGCAAAGAACAGACAGAAGGTTGGGGCGAGCGCTATGGTTGATGTAGCGAGAAACGCCCCCCTGCTGGGCCGCGTCGATCACATAAGGCGTCTCCTCCCCCTGCGAGATCAGGTACTCAAAGCAGTAGCTATTGGTCTTGTCAGTCCGTTTACGGCGCCGAACAACCCCCGTGTACTCACAAATGAAGTCCATTTTGCGCAAATCCTTTTCGATAAAAACACCCCAACCAATCGAGTCATCCACCCACCGGATGGATAGAGGGGGCGAGCCCTGCGATAACAGCTCTTTTTGATAGTACTTTCCGAACCATACTTGCTGGCGCGTCAACTCCCCCTTTTTGTGGAGTTTGGCGCATTGTTTGGAAAGCTCAGCCACCAGATTAAAATGGCCGAATTCAAGCTGCGGAAGGAATTTTGCTCCCGTTGTTTTTTCAAACTCTGCAAGAGTCAATAGTCTCCCCCCCTTTTCGATTTTTAAGGTAGGGGTACTTTGGGGGTAGGTTTGGATGCTAGCCAAGAAAACTCCGTGTTTCCGAATCTATTATCACTTTATCCAGGTTTTCACAAGCCCTTTTTTTTGCAAAAAAATTCTTGCAGTGCTATCACTAAAGAAAAGGAGCGCCTATGAAATTCCCGATGAAATTTGAAGTGCAGGTGGCCGCCTCGGCCGGAACGGGAACCCCCTGGACAGCCCAGGCCGGATCGTTGCCTCCCATTTTAAGCGCCATCCCCCCCGAATTCATGGGACCCGGAGGAGGCTATTCGCCCGAAGACCTCTTTGCCCTCTCTGTGATCAATTGCATGGTAGCCACCTTCAAAGTCTATGTAGAAAATGCCAAAGCCTCCTTTCAGCAGGTGCTCGGCAAGGCCTTTCTCACCGTCGACAAACAAGGGGCTGGCTTTGCAATGACCCAGATCGACATCCACCTCGATGTGACAGGCGCCAGCGACCCCGTCAAAGTAAAGGCCATCCTAGAAGCCGCCATCCAGAACTGCGCCGTGAGCAACTCGATCAAGTCCGG
>CAYHED010000062.1:0-8297 GCA_964355615.1 uncultured bacterium | reverse complement strand
GCAAAGTAGTTGGCCGTAAGGGTAACGTAATTCGCTCACTCCGCACTTTGGCAATGACCATCGGCGCCCGGTTAGGAAGACGCGTTCATTTAGAAATCGTTCAATAGGGAGGGGTAACTATGAGCCTCGGTTTAAAAATTAGCCTAGAAGAGATTGAAGGGCGACTCATCTTGCGCATCGACGGAAGACTCGATGTCACCTCGTCGCCAATTTTAGAGAGAAAACTCAATAGCTTGATCGAGGAAAAATACCGCCATCTGCTGCTCGACTTCACGCAGGTCGAGTACCTCAGCAGCGCCGGCATGCGCATCCTCCTTTCCGCTTCTAAGAAGCTCAAGGAGAAAAAAGGGCTGCTTCTCGTTTTCTCGGCGCCTGAAGATGTCGCAGAAATCATTCGAGTGGCTGGATTTGAAAAAGTCCTCCACCTGTGTTCAACCGAAAAGGAAGCACTCCAGTACCGGCCGTGAAACAGAGCTTTGCTGCAGTTCGAGTCCCCCAAAAGCAAAAGATCCCGGATCCGACTCCTAAAAAGCGGATCCTGATCATTGCGGGTCCGACTGCTGCCGGCAAAACCCAGCTTTCCCTCTCTTTAGCTCAGGCGGTGGGAGGGGAGATCGTCTCCGCCGACTCCTGCCAGGTTTACACAGGAATGGACATCGGGACCGCCAAGGCCGCTCCTGAAGAAAGAGCCCTGATCGCCCACCACCTAATCGATATTTGCCCCATCTCGCAGCCCTTCAATGTCGCTGAATTCTACAAGTCGGCTCAGGAGGCGTTTCAAGAAATTACCTCTCGGGATAATGTGCCCATCGTAGTCGGGGGGTCGGGATTCTATATTCACGCTCTCCTCTATGGCCCCCCTCAAGGTCCCACATCCATTCCCGAAGTGCGCCAGCAGCTGGAAAAGCAGATGCGCGAGCTGGGTCCCGAAGTTCTCTACGAACGGCTCCAGATCCTCGATCCCGACTATGCCGCTACCATCTCCGAGTACGACCGGCACAAAATCGTCCGGGCCCTCGAAATCATGGCCCTATCCGAGCGCAAAGTGAGCGATTTCCCCAAACCCAACCACCTCCAGGAACAAAAGTACGACTTTCGGTGCTGGTTCATCTATTACCCCCGAGAAACCCTCTATAAACGGATCGACGCCCGCTGCGAGGACATGGTCCGCAAAGGGTTCTTAGAAGAGGTGAAGGCGCTGGAAAAAGAGGGCCTCCGACAAAACTCCTCCGCTGCCCAGGCCATCGGCTACCGGCAGGCGCTCGAGTTCCTGGCCTCCCCCCAGACAGAGGCCGACCGACAGACCTTCATCGCCTCGTTCAAAACAGCTTCCCGCCACTACTCCAAGCGGCAGTTCACCTGGTTCCGCAGAGAGCCCCTCTTCCGGTGGCTCAACCTCGAGGAAATGTCCCAAGATCGCCTTAAAGAGCTCATCCTACAGGACTTCGAGCAAGGTAATTAAGTCTTGATTTATAATTAGTTTTGTGATATAATATAGTCTACATTAATAATTAAATAATGGAGATTTTATTATGAGCGGTATTACACTTCCAGGAGTTGTGAATTAAGAGCCGTTGGAGTCGTTGCCGATGGGGCACGTGATCATGGACGATATGGTTCGCCGGGCAACCTTGGCGGTAACCACAGACAGAAGTCCCGCGCGCCGAATGGTACGAACCCTTGCCATTAATGCTTTGATAGAGCGAAGAGATCCTTTAATGCGTCTGCACGACATTCCCTCTACGGTCAGTGCGGCTAGTGACGAGGGGCGTAAAAAGGCAAAAATCCGAGCCTTATTTGAATGTCTTTGTCGCTGTAAGTGTTCGACGGATCAAGAGGATTCCATAGGACGCTCTTTAGAAAGAGAGGATATCAGGGCTGATTTTGCGACCGTTATTCCCTCGTAAAGAATAAAAAACTTTCGGAAAAAGGGGAGGATCGGGTATTCTCTCCTATGCATTCTTATTTTTTTTGTGCTGAAGGCTTAACTTATGACATCTCCCGCTGATTTTTCTTCTGAAACAGAGGTTTCTCAACCCCTGCCTCTTCAGGAGTTTTCCGAAAAACTAAATTTACTCCCCACCCCCGAAGAAAAGATTGCTCATGGACTTTTGTTCATGCGCAATGCGATTTCTCAAGAGGGGAGTCCCCACTTCCGTGAGTTTTGGGAAGTGCGCCGTCTGGTTCTCCCATTTTTCCGGGAAAACCTCAATTCTGCTATTCGCTCCAAGTTGTGGGGTGAGTACGTTGAACTGACCGTCGAGGCAAGACGTTTAAAAGAAATTCTTGAAGAGCAAAGCTCGTTTGCCATGGAGCAAATTGACCTTGCGATCGGCTCTATTGAGACCGATTTGGCTCAACTGGAGACCCTTTTAGCTCAGGCGGGAGATATCGCTTTTACCGATATCCCTCAAACACTCGAGCAAAAAATTGGCGTCTACAACAAAATCCAGCGCGAGCTCAATCTTCTCAATACTCTAGCAAGTCGTCTAGCTGGACTCCGCAAAGAGATCATCAAGACCGATATGCGCATTCGCTTCAAGACCAAATTCTTCAAGCGGCTTTCAGAACTCGGCGATCGGATTTTCCCCAAGAGAAAAGAGCTCATGGATGCCGTCGGCAATGAGTTCGAGAAAGATATCGACCTTTTTGTCTCTCGCCACTTCCAAGGAGAAGAGGCCGTCGGAGCCCCTTACTACGCTCTGCGCGGTGAGATCAAGGCTCTTCAGGGGATGGCAAAATTCCTCACCCTAAGCAGCGGCGTTTTCAACCGAACCCGCCTCAAACTCAGCGAGTGCTGGGACAAGATCAAAGTGCTCGAAAAAGAGCACAAGAAAGAAGTCACTCAGAAAAAACAGGCTTCTTCTGAGCAGCGCCTGCTTATCGATGCAAAGATCGATGAACTCAAAACTCGCTCTGAGGCAATGAGCTTACAAGAACTCGATAAGGAATTGGAAGAGATCTCCCGTAGTATGAGAGAAGTCTCTCTTCACCGAGACGACGTGTTCGCTCTGAGAGATGCTCTCGCAGCCCTCCGAGCTCCCCATCTCGACAAGCAAGAAAAACGGGCTCGTGAGCAGGAAGAGGCAGAGAAGGAAAAACACCGTCTCCGCAGAGAACGAGTCGTGGCTTTGAAAGAGAGAATTGGCCAAGTATCGAAAGCAGGAATGGAGCTCGAGCCCCTCAATGAGGCTTATCTGGCGATTGTGACTGAGCTCGATGCATTGGAAATCTCCAAGCTTGAAAAACAGCAGATTGAACGGCAACTCCGCTCGATCAAAGACGCCATTGCCGAGAAAAAAGAGCAAAACCTCTTTAACTTGAGCGACGACGACAAGCAAATGCTGGAAAATCTCCGCACCGTGCTCCAACAGAAAAAAGAGCGCCGCCAGGAGATCAAAGACCAGCTCGAATCGTACCGTAAGACATTGGGTGGTTCTGGGCTTGACTTTGAGAGAGCAATGCAGCTCCAAGAGCTCGCCTCCCAAGAAAAAGAGAGACTAGAAAAAGCCAATTTAGGTATTCAGGAGATTGAGAAGAAAATCGCTGAAATGACGTGAAAAAAGTCGGATTTTTTGGGGGCAGCTTTGACCCCATCCATTTTGGGCATATCAACCTCGCCATCGAGTTGATGGAGAAGTGTGCCCTGGACGAAGTCCTCTTCTGTCCCGCTTTTTGCTCTCCTTTCCGGGGGGATCACCCCCCGGAGGCCTCTCCCTCTCAACGCCTCGACATGGTTCGTTTAGGCCTAGAGGGGATTCCCTCATTTTCCCTCCTCTCCTATGAGGTAGACAAACAAGGCCCCTCCTACACCATCGACACCATCAAAGCCCTCCAAAAACCTGGCGTTCAGTACCACCTGCTTCTCTCCGATGAGTCGGCGGCCCACTTCGCCCAATGGAAAAATGGCTCCGAACTCCTCCATCTAGCGCCCCCTCTCGTCGGGTCCCGCCACCACAACCACTTGGAGTTCGATCCGAATGCCAAGATCACTCTCACTAAAATTTTTGAAATCTCCAGCACAGAGGTCAGAGGGCGGCTTCGCGAAGGGAAGCCCTGCTCCCATCTCGTCCCTGCGAAAGTCCTGGACTACATCCAAACGAATAGGTTATACTCGCCGTCATGAATTTATTAGATATACTCAATCGAATTGCTCAGGCCATCTACGATAAGAAGGGATTGAACATTCTGGCGCTCGACGTCAAAGGTCTTTCCACCATTACCGACTACCTAATCATCGCCGAGGGGAATGTGGATCGGCACGTCACAGCGATTGGCAAAGCGGTTGTCGATGAACTCGACAAGCTGGGAGAAGACGCCCTTCACACAGAAGGCTTCCAGACGGGGGATTGGGTCGTTTTGGACTACGGCTGGTGCATCATCCACATCTTCATGCCCGGCATGAGAGAAAAATATTCTTTAGAGCGCCTTTGTAAAGAGGCTCAGATCGTCGACCTGACCATCAATGTAGAGACAAATTTAACCACAGAGCCACAGAGGGGCGAGAGGTAGGGCTCTGCCCTACGCCCGGCAAAGGGCTTAGGCCCTTTCCAAACCCTTTTTGTTTTCGTTTCTCAGTAAACCCCCCTTTTGCTATAATCGCCCTGCCGGAAAGGAAAAATTTGTGGAGTACCTATGACAAAAAAAAGGATTGTCGTAACGGGGATGGGAATCGTCTCTTGTTTTGGAACTGATGTAGCCCATTTTTATGCGCAGCTGCTTGCAGGAAAGAGCGGGATCATCCCGATCGACACTTTCCCTTGCGCTGACTACCCCACTCGATTTGCGGGGTTGGTGCGCAATTTTGACGTTGGCGACTACATAGACAAAAAACAGGCTCGCCGTGTCGATCCTTTCATCGCCTATACTGTGTTCGCTGGTAAAAAAGCGCTTGAATCAGGGGGACTTAACCTCCAAAATCTGGATGTCCTCGATCGGACCCGCTGTGGGATTATCATCGGCTCTGGAATGGGGGGCATGCAGGCCTTTTACGATGGTGTAGAGACGCTCATCACCAAAGGATTTCGGAGGCTCACTCCGTTTTTCATTCCCTACATCATTTCCAATATGGGGGGAGCTTTGCTCGGCATCGATCTCGGCTTCAAGGGCCCCAACTACTCGATTTCCACTGCCTGTGCAACAGCCAACTTTTCCATCCATGCCGCTGCGAGAGAAATCCAATCCGGAAGAGCAGACCTCATGCTCTGCGGAGGGGCGGAGGCAGGGGCCAATGTGCTCGGCCTCGCCGGTTTTACGGCGATGAAGGCCCTTTCTACTCGCAACGAAGACCCCACAAAGGCTTCCCGTCCTTGGGATCAGGGGAGAGACGGCTTTGTGCTGGGTGAAGGCGCTGGGGTCTTAGTGATTGAGAGCTTGGAACACGCCAAAAGACGGGGAGCTCCGATTTTAGCAGAGCTGCTCGGCAGCGCCACCAACTGCGATGCGTACCACATTACGAGTCCTTGCGAAGATGGCGCTGGAGTCGCCGCCTGTATGGAAGAGGCTCTCCGCGATGCGGGAAGGGCGACGGACGAGGTCAACTACATCAACGCGCATGCGACTTCCACTCCTGAGGGCGACCCCTGTGAAATCGCCGCTATCCGCAAGGTATTTGGGTCTCATGCTAAAAACATCAAAATCAATAGTACAAAATCGATGATTGGCCATAGCTTAGGTGCAGCAGGCGGACTCGGAGCGATCGCCACCATTGAAGCGATCCGTCAGGGAAAAGTGCACCCCACGATCAATCTCGATAACCCGGACCCCTTCACCGACGGTCTCGACCTTGTCCCTAACGTGGCAAAGTCCCACCGGACCCATGTAGCCTTTGTGAATTCATTTGGATTCGGGGGCCACAACGCGACACTGGTACTTGGTCCCTACATTGAGTGATCCATTGGAACAAGAAGAATCATTCGGCGTAATCCCTCTCTCCAAGAAGTCAGGGGAGTGGAAGGTATTCCTCATTCAGCATAAAAAAGGGCGCTATTGGGGTTTTCCCAAAGGGCATGCGGAATCAGGGGAAACGGCGCAGCAGACAGCCTTTCGGGAGCTCAAAGAGGAGACGAACCTCGACGTCGTCCGCTGCCTGCAAGAGGAACCCTTTGTCGAGCAGTACCAATTTTCTAAAAAAGGGCTCCGCGTAGAAAAGCGGGTCACCTACTTCGTCGCTGAAGTCGGAGGTCTCGTGCGCCTCCAGGAAGAGGAAATTCAAGGGGGGATTTGGGTCCCCTTTCCAGAGGCGCTGACCAAAGTGACCCACACCGAGGGGAGAGCGATTCTGCAGCAAGTTGCCGAAAAATGGGTGAGGCCTTAGCATAGGGTATGTTTTTTTTTAAGAGACACAGAACCGAACTCTTCCCCCCTTTTACAGGCAAAGTCGAAGTCTTCGTTCGTCACTGCCTCTCCTCTTCGATCAGCAAGCATAAACAACGGCCCCCCGGTTTTTCTCACCAGAAGTGTTATGAAAACTTCCTCGCCACCACCGACTTGGACCGAGTGAATGTCACCCGCTTTCTCGATCTGGGCAAAGAGGGGAACCGGGAGGGCCATTTTTTAACAGGGGAAGTGCTAGAGATTAGAGAAGGGACAGAAGCGGGTTCTTTTTTACACTTATTGGACTACGTTGAAAAGCAAAATTTTCCCCCCGAGACCATTTGCTACTTTTTGGAAGATGACTATTTCCATAAAGAGGGCTGGGTTGATGTCTTGATTGAGGGGGCCCAAATCCCCGGTGTCGACTACGTAACTCTCTACGACCACCGAGATAAGTATTTTTTTCCCATGTACAAAAACCTCCAATCGAAGCTATTTCTCACCGATTCTTGCCACTGGAGAACAATCCCTTCAACGACACATACCTTTGCCATGCGCTACGCTACGCTGAAGAGGGATTTAAAAATCCATCGCCATTTTTCTCAAGGGAGAAAAATCAGCGCTGACCACGACAAATTCTGCAAGTTAACCAAACAGGGAGCCGTCTTGATTTCTTCCATTCCCGGTTGGTCGACCCACGCTGAACCAGAATATGCATCCCCATTTTTTAACAAGGAGACTTTATGCACACCCAAGTAAAAACTGTTCAAGAACGTTCCCTCGGTAGCGATATTGCCCTCGTTTTAGGCTGGAGTCTCCTCATCGGGATGTGCTCTAAAATTGCCGTGCCCCTCCCATTCACCCCCATCCCCATCCAGACCCAATCGATTCTCATTTTCCTGGGAGCCGTCCTCTTTGGCTCTAAACGCGCCACCCTCGCCACTCTAGCGTTCATCGCGCAAGGGATTGCAGGCCTCCCGGTCTTCGCAGGAGGAGCCGGCGGTTTAGCCGTTTTCCTCGGACCTCGCGGCGGCTACATGGTCGGTTATGTAGTTGCGGCCTTCCTCATCGGCTTTATCTTGGAGCAGTGCAAGGAGCGGAGCCTTAAAAACACAGCGCTTGCACTAGCTGCTGGGAACGGAGCCCTCTTTTTCTGCGGAGCTGCCTACCTCGCCACCTTTGTGGGGTGGAGCCAAGCCATTTTATTGGGAGTGGTTCCGTTTGTACTGGGCGACTTGTTGAAACTGGGCGTGATCCTCAAAGCGCTCCAGTGGATGAAGGGGATGGGAAAAAATTAACCACAGAGACACAGAGAGAGGAGAGAGGTAGCACAGAGATGGGGACTCTGTCCCCATACCCCTGCCAAAGGACGAGAGTCCTTTGGAATCCTAATTTAGGGTTTGCAAAGGGCCTCAGCCCTTTGCCGGGTCGTAGGGCAGAGCCCTACCTCTGTGCCACCTCTCTCCTCTCTCTGTGTCTCTGTGGTTAATTTTTTTTCCCCCCACCCTGAATTAGTCCTTGCATTCAACTCAGGTTTTGAGAAAATTAAGGGCGCATGCAAAAGTTTTTCTTCGGTCTATTTTTGCTCAGTGCCCTCTTCATGGGTTCTTTCTTTGCCGCAAAAAATTGGTCCCTCCGTTCTCAAACACCTTCCCGGGCGCCCTCTTTTATCGATGCCTTTCGCGCCACTGACTACCCCCTCGAAAATCGCCCCTTCGTCATCGCTATTGTGGGGAGAAACAATGGGGCCAGTGTCCAAAAAACCATCGACTCCGCATTCGCTCAAAGCTACGACAACTATCGCATTGTCTATATTGACGACGCCTCGGAAGACGGTAGTTTTGATCTGGTAGGTGACCTCATTTGCAGCAGTAAGAAAATGCTCAGGGTCGACTGCGTCCAAAACACAGAGTGCTTAGGACATCTGGCCAATATCGCCCGTGTGGTAAAAGAGTGCTCCGACGAAGAGATTGTCGTGGTAT
>CAYHED010000061.1:0-8352 GCA_964355615.1 uncultured bacterium | reverse complement strand
ATGCGCCAGCTCGTCATCGGAGCCAAAATGGGCGACGTGCTAGAAGGGATGAGCGAACCGGATGACGATGCCTCCGAAGCAGATCGACAAGAGTTTAAGCCGAAAAAAGTGCGAGTCACCGTCTTAAAGGTCGAAGAGGCCTCCCTCCCCGCCATCGATGATGAATTTGCCAAAAAAGTGGGCGCTCCCGATGTCGCGCAGATGTATAAAACCGTCTCCGATCTCCTGACCAAACAAGCAGAAGAAAAGACCTCTGGACAACTCCGCGAACAGATCAACAAATTCCTCAGCACCCAGTACCCCTTTGATCTCCCCCTCTCTTTGATTGAGGCAGAAAAGAAGCAGCGCTTGGGCGAGATGATGCAGGAGCCTAAGGCAAAAGCGGCCTGGCAAAAGATGTCCCAAGAAGAGAGAAAGGCCCAAGAGCAAGCCCTGGCCGATGAAGCGGCCCAAGCAGTCCGCCTCTTCTACCTCTCCCGCCAGCTCGTCCGCGACGCCAACGTCCCTGTCACCCATAAAGAAGTGCAGTACGAAGCAGTGGCCCTCCTCCAATCCAACGGGGCTCGCGACGTAGAAGTCGACCGCATTCCAAGAGAAGTTTACGCCCTTGCTTTTTCAAAAGTGATCCTAGCAAAAGCGCAAGACTTCATTTTGGAAGAAAAAGCTTGATTTGAGGGACTCCCCCCTCTATAAGAGGGAAAAAAGCGAGGTAATTTTATGTCTCTAACTCCCTATGTAATTGAGAACACAGACCGCGGTGGTGAACGTTCGATGGATATTTACTCCCGTCTCTTAAAAGACCGGATCATTTTCATCGGCACCGACATCACAGACCAAATCGCCAACGTCGTCGTGGCTCAGCTCCTCTTCCTGAAGATGGAAGACCCTAAAAAAGACATCAGCCTCTACATCAACTCCGCAGGAGGCCAGATCACCGCAGGTCTCGCCATCTTGGATACAATGGAGTTCCTCGGCTGCGATATCAACACCTACTGCATTGGACAAGCCGCCTCCATGGCCGCCATCCTCCTCGCTGCCGGAACGAAGGGCAAGCGCTTTGCCCTCCCCCACAGCCGGATCATGATCCACCAACCGTATGGCGGCATCATGGGCACCTCTGAGGACATCGCCCTGCAAGCCAAAGAGATTTTAGAACTCAAGCAAATGACCGCACAACTCATGGCCCGTTTCACAGGACAAACCATCGACCGGATCATTGACGACTCTGAGCGCGACTTTTACATGAACCCCGAAGCCGCCCTCAAATATGGGATTGTCGACCACATCGCCAAACCACCTGCCAGACACGCCTCTCCCCCAGTCTTAACCCCCGAACTCAGTACTACTTCATGACGACGACAAAAAAAGATGCCACCACCTGCTCTTTCTGCGGGAGAGCAGAAGACGCCGTAGAAAAGTTGATCTCAGGCCCCAATGCCTACATCTGCGATAAGTGCGTGGCTCTTTGTCTCGATATCATCCAAAAAAAACCTGCCGCTCAGGAGATGAAGCTCTTTAAACCCAAAGAGATCAAGCAACATTTAGACGAGTACATCATTGGGCAAGAGTCGGCCAAAAGGACCATTGCGGTGGCGGTCTACAACCACTACAAGAGAATCCGCTCCCTCTCTCAGAAAAAAGAGATCGAATACAGCAAATCGAACGTCATGCTGATCGGCCCCACCGGCTCAGGCAAAACCCTCATCGCCCGGACCCTCGCCCTCATCCTCGACGTCCCCTTTGCGATCTCCGACGCCACGACCCTCACCGAAGCAGGCTACGTCGGCGAAGACGTAGAAAACATCATCCTCCGCCTCCTGCAAGCCGCCGACTACGACGTCGCCAAAGCGGAAAACGGGATTATTTACATCGACGAGATCGATAAAATCCGCAAAACCACCTCCAACGTCTCGATCACCCGCGACGTCTCCGGCGAAGGAGTGCAGCAAGCCCTTTTGAAAATCGTCGAAGGAACGGTTGCCAACGTCCCCCCCAAAGGAGGCCGTAAGCACCCCAACCAAGAGTATATTAAGGTCAACACCCAAAACATCCTCTTCATCGTCGGCGGCGCCTTTGTCCACCTCGACAAAATCATCTCCAAACGGCTCGGCAAGAGTATCATTGGCTTTGACGTCGCGAAGAAAAAAGATGGAGATATCCACGAGACGAACTATCTCCTCTCCCAAGTAGAGCCGGAAGATTTGATTTCCTTTGGGATGATCCCCGAATTTGTGGGTAGATTCAACTCCATTGCGAACTGCAATGAGCTGACAACAGAAGATTTAGTAGAGATTTTGACCAAGCCGAAGAACGCGATTGTGAAGCAGTATCAGTACCTCTTCCACGAAGAGAATGTGAAGCTGAGCTTTACTGAAGACGCCCTCCGAGCGATCGCCGAAAAGGCCAAAGAGACCGGAACCGGAGCCAGAGCCCTCCGCATGATTGCAGAGAGCACCCTCCTCGACCTCATGTTCGAGGTCCCCTCCGACCCCACCATCCGCGAAATCATCGTCGAAGGGGAAACCATCCGCAAGGATCAGCCCCCCAGAGTCGTCCGCACCCATACGGCTTAATCTATCATGTCGGAAGGCTTTACCCACCACCAAAGACATGAGAAAAGGTCCCACCCAGACTTTTCCTTGGGCTTGGGCGCCGCGGCCCGATCAGGGGCCGGCGGCTGAGCAACAGGAGGGACATTGTCCTCCCCTTTGCTGAATACCTTGTCCACGATTGCCTGAGCACCCTCGTCGACGGCTTTAACATGATACAGATACATCAAGTCAATCTTCGACCAGTCATCCGACGTGAGGTTTTTCTCCCGTCCCAACTTGTCCATCAAGTTCACCCGATCCTCTTGAAAGGAACTGAAGTAAGGGATCTTAGAGGAACTCATCACCTCATCAAGCACCTGTTGCCCTCTGGAAGGTGCACTTACTTGGAGCCCATGTTTTTCCATGTACTCAAGGCGGGCGTACTTATCGCTCAGGCTCCAGCAGACTATTTCATGGAAATAGGCATCTTGGGAGGTGTCCTTCTCGAAACCATGCTCCTTTTTGAGCGCCTGAAACCGGTCTGCTGGCACTTGCTTGCTCTTGGCTAACTCCAATGCCTTGTACATACCGTAAGCAAAATACTTGTCGCCCAGATTATGACTGCGCAACTTCTTTTGGAGCACCTGCACAAACTCATGCATCCCGCTCTTCCTGGTTGCCTTAACTAGGGCTAGCCCCTGCTGGTCCTTGAGTGCCTTGCCTCTCTTTACTGGGTCTCTGGGGAGTCTCAATGTCAATTTCCAACTCTCCCAGCCCAATCGAGCACCCTGAAACCACGGCAGACTGATGTTGGTATACCCAATCATGTTAGCCGCCGGGCGCAACGCGTCGAGATGAGGAGGGGAACCCAATTGGAGCTCTTTTTTGAGCGCTCTTAACTCTTCCCTCTGTGCATCAGTTAAATGCTCGTCTAACGAACCACTGCTTGTAACAGCTCCATCTTCTCCTCTTACATACCAGATATCATTGCCCGTCTCCCCACCAAAGATCCTCAGGGTCGGCTGCGACCCTGGGACATTGTTCGGGAGCGTCGGCTGCGACCCTGGGACATTGTTCGGGAGCGTGGCAATAATCTCTCCGTAGAGCGCTTGGATCCGGTTATTGATACCCGAATCCAGGTCAAACTTATAATTGGTCCCGCCAGAGGTCCTCTTGGTAACGGGGACCTCTGAAACCCTCGATAAAGATACTCTAGCGCTAGGACCTGCTGCTACCCCTACTGCTGATGCTGCTGCCATATTATCCTCTTGAGTTTGCTTCGCGAGCTGCTTGGAAGATTTGTCGCTCCATATCTAAGCGCAACTGTTGCACTTGAGCAGGGCTTGCTACTTTTGCAGCTTCGTTCAGGGTTTGCTGAGCCGCACTGGTCAGCGTCGCTGCCGCTTGGTCAGTACCCTTTTGACTTGTGTAGTTTGCAGACACCAGCCCGAGACCGCCGTTCACACCTTGTGAAAGGGCTTGAACGCCAAGTTTAGACACTTCGATCTTATTGAGAGCGTCGTTAGTTGCTTGGGCTTGCGCTTTTTGAGCGATATCTAACCTTTCTGCAACTTCTGTTTGGGCGATTTCAAGGGTTCCTTGTCGCCCATTATTACCCGGCGTTAACCTACCTAATTTCGCCTTGAGTTCTGTTGTATCCTTCACGGTGTAATTCGCCTCTCTCAATTCCTTCAGAGCTGTGAAGGAGTCTGCAGAGGGAGCGGCTCCCTGACCACCAATCTCCACGGCATCTGAACGAGCATTTAACGCCTTTTGCGTATTTTCAAGAGATTCTACTTCTTGCCCCTTGAGCTTAACGGCTCCGCCGTAAGTGTGGAACGCAGACAGGGCGCCTCCTCCAAGAGAAGTTCCCGCTGTGACGAAGCTCTGATAAGCTTGCATTCTCAAAGAATCGGCTTCATCACTGGTCGTGCTTTTCTGAAAACCAGCTGAGAGAGCCGCTACTCTTTGTTGCGCTGAGGTGGTCAGTGTATTCAAATCGGTCTGTTTTTCACTGACCTGTTCCAAAATAGCAGCCACTTCGCAAGCCATCTGCGTTAAGTCTCCCGCAGCCCCCATGATACTATCTGGGCTATAAGGAGTTTTTCCCTTCTGTAGAGCAGAATGGTTCAGTACGAAGCTCTGTTGTGCATTGACTTGATGTATCTGTGTCATGTTAGTGTTCCTTTATTTTTATTAAGCTGATTCTATTAAGTAAGCCGGCACAGTAAACGTGATCTGTGAAGCGACTTGGTAAGGGTTAGCCTGCTTGATCGCCGCGACCATCGAAGCGTTCGCAGTGGTCATCGCGCTATTCATTTGGTCGGTGACAAAGCCGAGGAGGGTGTTGTCTGCCTGGCTTTGGCCTAAATCGCCTAAGTCCTCGGCAGCATCCAGCGCTCTTTTCGCCTGGTAGGCTTGGTAGCCCCCTGCAGCCATACTGGATCCCGCTTGGACACCTTCTCCAAACAGCTTGACCCCATTGGCATTCCCGGTCAAATTGGCCAGACCGCCAAAGGCGCTCCCTTCTCCGCTCATCCCGTAATAACCGCCGGCTAAAACGACTGCCATCTGCAAGGCCATCGCGGCATACATCTCATTTTGATTTGCACCCGCATCCTTAGCGATACTGGTCGCCAGGTTCGTCGACCCGATTCCGTTCGTCACACCGAAAGTCAAAACCTTCTTCGTCATGGAGGCCTGAATTCTCTGGCCTAATGTCTGCTCAGAGGTGCTCTCTTCTGCTACTGCCGCTTCATCGGCATCTGCAGCTTGTGCTGAGACGTCTACAGCTTGTCCAGACATATCGACCATTTCCATGCCGGCCTCGGCGCCTTCAACGGCTCCACCCGCGGCTTCGCTTCCCGCCATCGCTACAGTTGCAGTTCCACCGGTTACAACAGTGGCTGCAACCACTAGAGCGGCAATCGCCACAATCGTGAGCGCTTTAGACAAATAGGTTAAAAGAGGGCCGTGATGCACTCCACAATCGAGCAACATCGTTGTAAACCCGTTTTCTATCAAGGGTCCGAGCTCACTCATCCCGAGTGTCGCGATTCCCATAAGAGCCCTTTTCCAGGCGGGTTCGCTCTCAGCCTCTTCTTTTGCCTTTAGGTAGGCGTTATACTGATCTTGCTCTTTCTTCAGGTTGGCTGCTTGAGCCGCCTCGGTGGCCTTAGCCACTTCGAGATCCTGCTGGGCACTTTCCTGCTGATGCTGCGCAATTTTTGACTGCACTTCAGACAACGCTCCCACAAAGGCAGCGAGAGCATCTTCAGGCGACTGCGCCGAAGAACTATTTACTGGATTGATTTGCATAATCTACCTTTGGGTTAGAAACCGTTCATTAACTGTTGGACTGCGGACATGAGACTTGCCATACTTGTCGCCAAGTCGGCAATTTTGGCCATGTTCTGCGAATCTTGTGTTGCAATCGGCGTCGCCGCACTCACGGCACCCGTTCCTTGCTGTTCTGTCGTATTACACAGCGTCTGGGCGTTCTGGTAGTCCGTAGAATAGATCTGGATCAAGCCCGAATTGGTAGGGTCTGTAGTATTTAACAGTGTTACCCACGCTGTCAGAGCCACCTGAGCTTGGTTATAGACGTCCAACAGCAGCTTTGACTGAACGTTTACGTTCTGTGTATCGGCTTCCTGCTGCTTGATACCGACGCTATCTTGCGCTCGGTCAATCGCCGCTAAAAGCGCCTCTTGGGCGTTTCTCACATGATCTATCGCCGCAGAGATCTTCGAAACAGGTTTCTCCGCTGGAGGGAGGACCGGAATATTTGTGTTGTAGTCAGCACTATTAATAGCTAAAATCTGCGCCATATTATATTCCTTTTTTATTAATTAATTAATTCCGTTCTTATTAATCTGCGCCATCATGTCGGAGGCCGTCTTTAACATCGCTTTATAGACAGTCAACATCTGTGTGTCGAGCTGGTTTTGGTACTGCACCTTCACCTGCGTCTGAGCAGCCAATGAAGTAGAGTACTGGTTGACGTTACCCAAGTCCTGTGACATCGCACTGAACATCGGGGTCCAACCTGGCAGCGGGTTTGGGTTGGGGGGATTCGGAGAAGGAGGGACTGGTTCTGGAGGTCCGCTCGGCGTCATTCCCGCTTGGAAGTATTTGAAGTAGTCATCGATGTGCATAAAGACGTCCTCGATCGTACTTCCCGGCTTCATCTGAGATGCAAAATCATTGATCTGGTCTATGATGTCCTGCCCCGCTGTACCAAAAGGTGGGCTGTTAGGATTCGCTGCATTTGCCTGTTGGATTGCCAATTTTGCATCAAACAAGTCACTAATCATGTCACTAAACTTGGCTGGAGTCATATCTTGACCCGCATTCAAGTCAGCAAGGGCGCTCGATTCGAAGTCTCGGATGTCTGTATTCATGTTCATCGCATCCGATAGGACCAAGCTCTGCGCCTGTGATTGGGACTCTATATTGGGCAGGATCTGACTCATACAAAGGTTGAATGCCTGGCCAGGATCCTTCATCTTTTTTAACTCAGCCAATAACTCCAACAACTTGGCTTTCAAAGCATCAAAGCTGTTTAAGTCAATGCCGTAATTGGCCAAGTCCTGCTCGAACGTATTCCAAAGGTCGTTGGGGTCTGTAGAGGCTCCCTGGGCAACTGTATTACTGATTCCTGATGTCATTTTCCTACCTTTTATTATAATTTATATTCCCTTCTCCATTAATTTTAACAAATCTTGAATTAAAAATAAACAAAAAAGATAAAAAACGTTAGTCGCTGTGTATTAGTTAGTTAAGTAAAATTAGACAGGAATGAATGCTCTAAATAGTTGTTTATCAGCATGTTACAAAATCCTATAGCACTTAATTTATATAGACTTTTTAATAAATATCATTTATAATTAAGCTAACAGGCAATAAGGACAAAGGCTATGCGAGTACCCCCCATTCCCCCCAGTCATGGATTAGGAGCTTCCCCTCCCCCCACGGCCGATGAACAAAACCTCTATACGACCCTCTTCATCCTTCAAGAGGAAATGTCCGTCTTGCTCCAGAACCCCTCTGCCGATCCTACCCAAAATGCAACCAGCGCCCAAACTTTGTGCCAGAGCCTGGCCTACGCCTACCAACTCGCAGAAACAGGGAAGCTACCCGACGTATCAACAACAGAACTACAGGGCCTAGAAAAAGCATTCACCGAGCTCTCCGCTATGTTTGCCTCATCTTCTAGCCCAAGTAGCGGAACTGTTACAGATGCTGCCCAACAGGTCCAGAATGTTCTTACTACTTTAGCGGCCAAAGGATTGCACCCACAACCTTTCCAACTTCCAGCAAATATTGACGAAGCGGGCGATTTGATGGCGGCCCAGTGGTTCATGAACGCCTTGTACTCTTGGAATCCAACTTCTGATCAGAAAACTCTTCAAAGATTAGAAACCCAGCTTCAAGACATGGCTACATCACTCGACGCGACTCCCGGCGGAGCCAAAGATTGCATCAACTTCCTAGCCAGTTCTGTGGAAATCTTTGGACAGCATCTTCCAGGGGTATCAGATTATACGGACCAAATCACACCTATGATTCAAGCCCTTCTTGGGATTCCTTCAAACCCATCCAACTCCACCCCTAACGCTGCGGAAGAGGCAGTGACTGGATATCTCACCGCCATCTACAACATTCTCGGTCAAGCGGGTCTTTTACCTACAGCTCTGGGATCTAACAGTACACCCCTAACCCAAGCAGAAATTACCAAGTTGTGCACCTATTTAAGTGAACTAGACAACTATACCGCAGCAAATAGCAGCTCATTACCCGCTGCGGTGGTTACAGAAAT
>CAYHED010000060.1:0-8515 GCA_964355615.1 uncultured bacterium | reverse complement strand
GAGGGCAACCGAGAGGGAGTTTTCTGCAACGGTGAAGCGAACGTCGGTCAAAAGGGCGGCCATCGAGAGGAGGCCGACCAAGATCGCTGCGGGGACCAGACTGAGCAGAAACAGCGCTAAGGTAGTGAGGGGGCGCTGGCCGATCAGGGAGAGGACTTTGCGGACCAAAGACCCTCTTTGCGCAGGCTGTAGGGCGGTTACAGGAGCGACGAAAAAGAGCACCCCTAAATTGAAAAGGCAAAGGAGCAAAGCAGCAAAAATCAGGATGAAGGGGGCAAAGGCGAAGAGCACTCCAAAGAAATCGCCGAGCTCTTTTAAGAGGAAAAACACTCCGAGGACAATCCAGAGCATGAGGTAGAGGAGGACGGAGGGCAAGGCGAGGTAGGCGGTCCCTAAAATGAGTTCGAGCGAGTCGATGCACAGTTGCTTGAGGTGCAGTGTGTGGTGCTTGGACTCGCACTGGTGGATCCGGATGAGGACGACGCCGAGGGGAAGGAGGAGCCCCGCTGAAAGGAGGACCGGCAAGAATGTAAGACTCAAGGCGACCCAATCGCTCGCATCAAAGGCGACCGCTCGGCAGAACACAATGAGAACGCCGCAGAGGACAAGCACGGGGAAAGCCACGACCATTTTTTTGCGCGAAAAGGCGAGAGCACCGGCGCGATAAAACGATTTTTCAATTTCAGACCACAGCATATGGTTTTCGATTGTAGCAAAAAAACTTGTTTGGGTACAATCCTTTGCCATGCATGCTTTGGTAACAAGTGATTTCATCTGGGAGCCTGTCTTCGAAGGGCGTGCCCGCTTAAAATTGGCTACAGATCCCTCATGCGATGGGTATGACAGGGCTGTTCATCGGGTTGTCGGTATCAGTCTTATGATCCCCATCGTGGGGCAGATCATCTGGGCCGCCTGGAACCGGCTGGGCGCGCCCGAGTCGCTAGCGAATCACCTCTGGCTCATCCCCACTCCTCCACGCGTTCCCGAAGTCGAAGTGGCTCCGCCGGCAGCCATTGAGCCCCCTGTTCTGGAGGAGGTGGCTCAGGCCGCAGCGCCCGAAGTGCGAGAACCGGAAGTGCGGGAGTACGACGATATCAGTTGGAGAGTGGTCCGGGGGGATGATGGTTCCATGGTGGTTGCGGGGCGATATAAAAATCTGAACATCACCTCTCAGGGGACTTATCAGGAGGGGCGACTTCAGCAACTCCTCCGTGAAGAGGAGAATACTCTCGTTAAAATGGAACTGGTGGGAGATCGGGTGACAGCTACTTGTGGTACTGTATCTAAAACACACACCCTGAAGTTTGCGTGGATTCAACAACCGACGTGGGGATTTAGACCCTTCTTCGAATCTCCTCATACAGAACTCGATTACTGCATGATCAATCCCAAAGAGGGAACTCGGGTTCCGTTTTTAGATTTGGTTCAGATGAAAATGCGTAAAACAAGGCCTGGGGAAGCCGAGTTTTTTGGCGTTGTCCCTTGGACCCCCGAAATGGCTAGCCGTGCGGCTTTTCTCGGTCGCGTCACCTATGATGTAAACACGTTCGTCATCCAAACAATCCGGACAGAAGGGTGGCTGGGCGTCAATGAAAACTCTACCCTACTCTCCTAGCAAAGTCGTCTTTGTCGGAAATTCCGATAAACTCGCAGAGAAATCCTCAGCAAACAAGAGCCTAAGAATCTGGTCAAAGGTGTTGCAACCCGAAAAGGTCTTTCCGATATTTTCCCGACAGGCCAGGTATTTTTCCCTGAGCTGTATTGTTTCCGGTTCATCCCATTTTGCTCTAAAAATCGGGAGACCGATTGAGGCGATCTCATCCTCTTTTTGGGGAAACAGTCCAAGCTCGTTCATTTTTTTCTCAGCAAATAACATGGAGTTGACCTTTCCATACCCAAGAATAATTCCTAAAAGAGCTACATTCTTGTCTAAAAGAACAGAGAAAAGGGGCTGTCGCTTCGCTTCCTCGTAGAGAGCTTCTCCTGTAATTTCACGCTTCAAGATCTTTTCAAAAAGCTCACGATTCTCGTTGATCACTTTACAGAACGCTCCGCGATGGATAATAAAAACATCCGCGCAAAGAGGAGAGCGAGAATTGGTTTCTTCAACGACAAGAAACTGGTCAGATAATTGATGGGAGTATTTTTTCCACACCTCCCAAGCTTTTTTCTGAGACAGGTTTCTCTTGTTAAAATAATGGAGAGAGGTCAGAGAAAGGAGGGGGTGTTTCCAAGAAAGATGATGGACGTACCCAAGACGAATAGCGGGCTTTTCTCCTAGAAGGACATACCCTAATTCCTGATGAGTCAATAAGGCCCTAAAAAAGGGTCCGAGAATCTTCCGATCCTCTTCCTCGATAATGGACCTTGATGCTGAGATACCCTGCGGGAAGGCCAATATAGCAATAGATCCAAGAAGCAAAAAGCAGATGATTTTCATTCACTGTCATCGGCGTTGTTATAATCGTATCTCCCTTTCCCACATACATGACAATTTTGGGCCAAACTAGAATTCAATGCATTGCACTCGCATGTCCAGAAAAGTCCCCAGCTCCTTATTTGAGAGAGCGGTTTGATCGAAAATTGGTGAGAGTTTCTAGAAAGCTCAACGGGAACCCACTCCTCACCCACAAGTACGAAAATTCCTTGATCACTGACATGCACTTCCCTAGGGGAAATTTTGATTTTCTCATTCGAGCAGCTCTCTTTGCAGAATAACAAAGAAGCCGATGAAATGATGACGAAAAGAAAGGTCTGATACATAACACAACTCCTAGTAGAGAGCGGAATAGTAGCGGATTGTCCATTTTTGGGAACAGATTTTTGCAGGGTTGACGCATTAAACCTAAGAAGTGTGTCCTATTTTACAGGTTAGGAAAAAGGATCAGCACAGAGGGAAAGAATTGAGATCGAGAGTTCGCAGAGGGATCAAGCAACTAGAGATTGGACGGGGCCCTGCCCTGAGTGAAGGAGTGTGCTATAACCTCTGGCTGTTATTGAAGTCTCCAAATAGTTCATAAGTCTAAAAGAACCCATCTTGAAAAAAGGGTTTCGGCGATTTGTCATGGAGTAGAAAGCTGAATTTACCTCCTTAACTCAGGGCAAGGCCCCGTCCAATCTCTAGTTGCTTAATCCCTCTGCGAACTCTCGATCTCAATTCTTTCCCTCTGTGCTGATCCTTTTCCCTAACCTGCAATCCACACAAACTCTACCCTACTTTCCTAGCAAAGTCGTCGGTAGCGCGGATCAAAGCATCCACGATGCCTGGCTCGCTGGCGGCGTGTCCTGCGTCTTTGATCACTTGGAACTCGGCTTCGGGCCAGGCTTTGTGGAGGTCCCAGGCGGTTTCCATGGGGCAAATGATGTCGTAGCGCCCGTGGACGATCACGGCTGGGATGTGGCGAATTTTTCTTACGTTTTCAATGAGCCAGTTGTCTGTTTTAAAGAAGCACTGGTTCACAAAGTAATGGCATTCGATGCGGGCAACGGCATCGGCGTGGCTATCTTCAACAAATTGCTCAAAGAGCGTTGGATCGAAGATCAGTTTCAAAGCAGCCCCTTCCCAAGCGGCCCAGGTGGAGGCGGCTTTCTGCCGAATGGCTCGGTCTTTAGACATGAGTCGTCGGTAGTAGGCGTGGAGCAAATCTCCCCGCTCTTCTTCTGGAATGGGGTCGATGTATTTTTCCCACTCATCGGGGAAGATGTGGTGGGCGCCAAATTGACAAAACCAGTGGAGCTCTTTTTGTCTGCCGAGGAAAATACCCCTTAAAATAAGGGCTTTGACCTTGTCTGGGTGGGTTTCGGCGTAAGCGAGGGCGAGCGTGCTGCCCCAAGAGCCGCCGAAGACGACCCAACGGTCAATCTTGAGGTGGGTGCGTACTTGTTCAAAGTCGCTCACCAGGTGCCAGGTGGTATTTTCTTCTAGGGAGGAGTGGGGGGTGCTTTGGCCGCAGCCTCGTTGGTCGACGAGAACGATGCGGTAGAGTTTGGGGTCGAAGTAGCATCGGTGGCTGGGATCGGTGCCGGAGCCGGGTCCGCCGTGGACGAAGAGGACGGGGAGGCCGTGGGGGTTGCCGCTCTCTTCCCAATAGATTTTATGGCCGCCGCCAACTGCGAGGTGGCCGTGTGTATAAGGAATAATTGGAGGGTAGCGGGTTCTCATGATCTTGACTTGTACAAATAGCTGGGTCTGATGATGGGGGTTCCTTTCCCTCCGCGGGCTTCGAGTCTCTCGTAGACGATCTGGATGGCGATTCCGATGCAGCGGGAGAGGCCGAAGAGGACGGTGTGGTACTCGGGGTAAGGAAATCCGGCGGCGGTGAGCATGCTGCCTGTGATGGCGTCGATGTTGGGATAGGGGTTGGAGATTTTTGGGTTTTCTTTGAGCACTTTGGACCCTTCGGTGCGGAGGAGGAGGGCAATCTTCACAAGAGGATGGTTGGGGAAGTGCTTTTGACAAAATGCGTAGCAGACGGTGGCTCGGGGGTCTTCTACGCGGAGGACTGCGTGGCCAAAGCCAAATACGAGTTCTTTATTAGCTAGTTTACGCCGTACGAGTTGTTCTACGTCGCCTGGTTTCGCATGCTCGCCTACTTCTTTAAAGACGGCTTCGACAAACTCTAAGCAGTCTTGGTTAGCTCTGCCGTGGAGGGGGCCTGCAAGAGCGGTCATCGATGCAGCGAGCGATCCGTACATTGGCTCTAAAGAAGACGCGACGGCTTTGCCGACAAAGGTGGATAAATTGCCTCCTGAGTGGTCTAGGCTCAATACTTCAAACAAACGAAAGGCCTGGATGAGCTCGGGGGTTTTGGGGCCGGGCATCTGCAACATGTGAATGAAGTTTTCCATGTAGCCGAGTTCGGGTTTAGAGGGGGGTGTAGCGCCCCATTTTTGGCGGCTATTGATCATGACTGCGACGATCTGGGGCAGTTTTGCAATGACTCCCAAACAGTCTTCTCGGTAATCGCCTGATCCTTCGTACATCCCTGTAACGAGGAGCGCTGCGGCGAGGCCGTCCATCGGATGGCCTCCGTGGGGGAGGGCTTCGATGTGCTGGAGTGTCTCTTGTTTGCAGTGGGCGCGCTGGGCGAGTTCGCGGGCAAACTGGGCGAGCTGGTCTTTAGTTCCCGCTTCGCCGTAATAGAGGAGGTAGATGACTTCGATCGGATCGCGGTAGGCGAGTTCTGCAATGGGTCTGCCCACGTAGCTGAGCCCTTTGATGGGGTCGACGTGCGAGGTGGTGCAGTAACCGACGGGCACTCCCCTCAAACCTGTTTCGAGTTGATCCTTGGTGATCTCAAATAATACCCCTTCTCGCATCTTATCCTCTCAATAATGGAGCTACACAATCGCGCTCTTCTATGAGTTCTTTTTGCGTGATTGCGATCTTTTCTTGCAAGAAGTCATCCCATTTTAAGCCCGATACGATCTCCGGATGGCGGGGAAATGAAAAGACGAGGTCGCTGGCAATTCCGTACGGATTGCCGTCTGTATACTCCCCCGATGAGAACCACTCTCCTGTTGGAAGAGCGAGAGATCGCATGGCGCCCAAAGCTGCGTGAGCAGCGGAGGCGGCAGAGGATTTCCCTCGAGCGGCAATAACTACAGATCCCCTCTTCTGTATGCTGGGAAAAAACTCTTTTTCCAACCAGTTCCGATCTCGGATCACTTCGATCGCTGGTTTCCCTTGGATCTTTGCGTGGACAAAGTCGGCGACTTGCGTAGAAGAGTGGTTGCCCCAAATCGTAACGCAGCTCACCTCTTCTACTCGGACGTTTGCTTTGTGGGCGAGTTGGAACTGGGCTCGGTTCTGATCGAGCCGGGTCATTGCGTGGAATTGTTTTGCAGGGATATTGGGTGCGTTGTGAATGGCGATCAGGCAATTGGTGTTGCAGGGGTTGCCGACGACGAGCACTTGTACTCCTTTAGAGGCTGTTTCATTGAGAGCTTTCCCTTGTTCGACAAAGATTTTTCCATTGTCGGCTAAAAGGTCTTTCCGTTCCATGCCAGGTCCTCTTGGCTTGGCGCCGACCAAAAATACGTAATCGGCTCCAGCAAAGGCTTCTTGTGGATTGGATCCGAAGCGGATCTCTTTCAAAAGTGGGAAGGCGCAGTCCTCGAGCTCCATGACAAGCCCTTTGAGAGAATCTACGACTTGAGGGACGTCGAGCAGTTGGAGAGCGATCGGCTGATTTGGGCCTAAGAGCCCCCCTGCTGCGATCTGAAAAATGAGGCTGTAGGCAATTTGTCCTCCAGCCCCTGTAACGGCAATTCGTTTCATCAGTTCCTGCAAAATTGTTCCATCAAGGTCCCTTGGCAAAAGACTTTGAAGCAATGCTCGGCAGCTGTGTGGGCCTCGTCCAACCAAGGAGCAAAACTCTCCTTATCGGAAGGGACCATCTCGGCAAAGGACTGAATGCCCATCTGAAGGATGTATGCATTCTTTCCGTCCACTTGTCCCAAGTTGGTGCTGATTCCGAGGAATCCGACTGGCTTGTCCAAAACGTAAGAGAGGTTAAGTCCTACGCCGTTCGGCCGTTCGTGGATTCCGCCCAAACTCATCAGCTCTGCATTGAGTTCAACTTGGGTATGCAATTTCTCGGAGAGAAATGCAAGAGGATTTTCGCGCGATAAGTCAAATCGGATCCCATTTACATAGCGGAGTTCGCTCTTGACGAAGTTGAGCGGGTTTTTATCTGTTGGGTAGAGTTCTTGAATCGCTTCGATGGCGCGGAGAATTCTCTCTTTAAAATCTCCCCAAGAATAGCCCTTTGCGTGGTTGAGGGTGATGATGCCAGGCCCGATTTGCATGAGTGGGTAGCCATCTTTTTCTTTGCGCAGGCGGTGGCGCGGGACGAAGGGGGCCATGTCGGGATGGGCTTGGATACTGGGGAGATCTTCGGTAAAGGGGAAGTCCTTTTTAAACCGCTCGTACAAACGGCCGACTAAGACGGGATAGGCTGGGTCGCGGACTCTCCCTTGCTGAGGGTCTTGTTCCAGGCTCCAGCGGACCTCGAAAATCGCCTCCAAAAGGGGCGGGTTAAGCAGTACAGGTACTGTTTCCAGTTTCGTTGTTTTGAATACAGGCATAGTTCCTCCAAAAAAAATTTAAGATACCACAACGGAAAATTAGAGTCTTTTTAAAATGGTCAGTCCATGACAATTCGTGTACCTCTTGTGCAAGACCCACTCGGGATGCCTGCTCAAAAAATCTTCCACGGCGGGCCACAATCCCCTTTTGCTCCGATCCATCCATGCGGGATACTCTGAATAATTGCCGTGATACTCAGAATCGTCGGTATCTCCCCAAGGGGTGCTCGTGTCGTGCATCGCAATGTATTTGGCCACTCTGGGAGAAAATTTCTCAAGCTCATAGGTCAGGTGGCAATAGGTGTGTAAGGAATCAATGAACAACAGATCGGCTGGAGGGAGGTCGATCATCATGTCGTTTGCCTGAATAAATTGGAATTCCACTTTCTTTTTCCCGGACAATTTTTGTGCCAAGCGAAGTTCTTTGGCAGGAGGAGCGGCGATATCTATACCGACGTAAAATCGATAAGAAGACCCGTTTTCAGAGAGCCCCTGCAAAATTCCCCAGGTGGACACCATGCTCCGCACACCGATTTCAATGGCAGAAGAGCTCTCTGCAGCGAGCTCGCGAAGGACGGGAATGTGTTCATAAATATCTGAAGGGGTTCGAGAATAATACTCGTACATACTTTTCAATGTTTCATTCTTAGCAAAGACATCAGAATAAAAACAAAGGTGCAAAATCGCAATTACAACACTCAACCTATTCATCCTCAACTCCTGGTTGCGTCAGAGATTACACCTATCTATAAATTAAAACCAAGTCCCATTGCTAAAAAAGGTCCAGCCCACTATAGCCTGGATAGATGAGGCCTAAAACTATTGCTCTCTCTCTTTGTCTCTTGGCAAGTTGTGCTCGGATCCCTGAGCATGAGCTTTCTCCAATTACCCAAAATGCTGGCTGCGAGTCTCTTAAAGATCAACCCATCGCTTCGGGAGAGTGGCCTGCCGATCGTTGGTGGGAGGAGATGCACGATCAGGTGCTGACCGATCTGATTGAGCGGGCTTTGAAAATGAGTCCCACTCTAAAAAAAGCGGAAGAGCGGCTGAAGGCGGCTTGTCAGATGGCGTTGCAAAAAAGGGCGGCTCTATTTCCTCAGGTCAATGTGGAGATCACCGATCTGTGGGCCCATTTGAGCAAGGAGGGGTTCTTCCGGGCGTTTGCGCCAACAATTCCGAATGTGGTCAATGACTTCTTCATCGGTCTCTCCTTTAGTTATGAGTTTGATTTTTGGGGCAAAAACAGAGATCTTTGGAAAGCGGCTTTGGGAGAGACTTGCGCACGAGCCGCAGAGAGAAAACAGGCGGAGCTTATCCTCACAACCTCGATTGCATACACGTACGCAGAGCTCCAGTTTTTGCTGACAAAACGGGATCTGCTCCAAGAGCGCTCTTCGAATCGGGGGGCTCTCACCGATGTCCGAAA
>CAYHED010000059.1:0-8595 GCA_964355615.1 uncultured bacterium | reverse complement strand
AATTCTATGCATTTTGCATAGAATTGTCAAGATTTTCTTAGATTTCTTGCAGCAGTTGGCAACCCCGCGTTACGAAGTCTCAACCTCGCCCACAACCAATTGATCGCAGCGCCGGATGTGAGCTTCAACCACGATTTACGAACGCTCTACCTCGGAAACAATCGATTGACTGAACTGCACCCTTCAATTCTTTCCCTATCTGCCGAATGTCATGTGCATGTTGAAAAAAATCCATTTACTGCCGACTCCGTAGATGCTTTTCGAAGACAGCTGCGGCAGCATCGGATAGATCACCCAGGTCAGGGACCGGTCGTACACTTTTCTCCTGAGGCTGGGTAACTTACCCTTCGCCTTCGGCAACGACGCGCACTTCGAAGCGGAGCTCTTTGCCTGCGAGGGGGTGGTTGAAATCGAGGGTGACCTTCTCATCGTTGATGGCGTGGACGCGGATGGGGTAAACCCCTCCGTTGGGATCTTGGATGCCGAGGACGGCTCCGACAAAACGAAACTGGTTGGGAATGGTCTCTAGCTCCACTTCGCGAAACGCATCGGGGACGATCTGCCCGTAGGCCTCTTCGGGCTTGAGGAGGACGTGCTTGGTGTCTCCCACTTTGAGTCCTACGAGGGCTTGTTCGAGGGCGGGGAACACCTGGTTCGCGCCTAAGACAAATACGAGTGGGGGCTCTCCCACATTGGTATCGATCTTTGTCCCGTCTTGTAAAAACACCGTATACTCTACAGAAACCTGCTTACCGCGACCTAGCATGAAGACTCCCTTTTAATCGTTCTTATTCAAGACTCATGGATGAGAGTCAAGCAAAAACACAGCTGGCTCTTTTTCAATGGGAAAAGGTTTCCATTTGGCAACGGGGGCGGAAGCGATGCGCTCGTGGGGTGTCGTGAGTTGGACGGCAACGGAGAGGCGGGTTGCGGGTTGCAGGGTGGCGAGGAGGGTCGCTAACATCTTGGCGGAGCGGTAGGGGGCTTCGATCCAGATCTGGGTGTGACCGTGGGACTGCTTTTCGAGCTCTTTGATCCGCTTTTCTAGGTCGGGTACTTCGCGGGGGAGGTAGCCGTGGAAGGTAAAGCGCTGGCCGCAGAGGCCTGAGAGTTGGAGGGCCATGAGGATGGACGAGGGGCCGGCGAAGGTCTGGACTGCGATCCCCTTCTGGCGGGCGCGCCAAACGAGGTCGGCTCCTGGATCGGCGATGCAGGGAAGGCCGGCGTCGGAGATGAGTCCCCAGGTCTGTCCTTGTTCAATGGGGTGGAGGAGTGTGTCTAGGTCGGCGGTGTGCTCGTTGAGGAGGGCGATGGGCATTTTGGAAAAGATCTCGTGGGGCAGGAACCTGCGGAGGTAGCGGCGGGCCGCTTTTTCACTCTCGGCGATGATGCCGTGGAGGGAGGCGACGGCTTGGGGAACGCTGGCTGGCAAGAAGGGCTCGTAGGGGAGCTCTTCATCGAGGAGGTTGGGAAGGAGCAGTAGTTTTGACATGGACACTCATTTGGGATCGAAATAAAGAGAGCAAAGCGGCGTACTGGGTCGAAGCGCCTCGAGAGAGGAGTTCGATCTCAAACAGCGCCTGGATTCCTTTGCGAAAGTAACTTGAGCCGAGGCGAGCGGCTTGCGAGGTGCGCTTTTCCAGCGTCTTGGGCCAAATTTTGGGGAGGTGTGCGCTCCACGCGTCGGAGGGGATTTGCCCCTCAATCAGGCTGGCGATTTTTAGACCCATCTGCAACTGGGAGCGCAAAATCGGGAGTAGACCGTGAAATGCGGTATCTTCAAGAGATGGGAGCGGGCCTCCCTCCCAGACCATTTCCTCAGCTACTTGCCAGAGGGTCTGCGTTCGAGAAGAAGCTCCTACCGCGAGGACGTCGCCGGACCCAATTGAGGAGCGGTCTCCGACGTAACAGATGAGCTTATCGAGCTCATTTTCTAAGAGGGCGCTCTCCTTTTCCACTCGTTCGAAGAGGAGGGGGATGACATCGCTCTCAAGCCGCTTGCCTGCGTTCTTAGCCCTCTCGATGAGCCCTTCTGTTAAACGGGTCTCTCTATCCCACGACTTTTCATCGACGAGATCGAGGACCACTCCCAACTTCTCAACGGCTGCGCTGAGCGCCTTGGTCCGAGAACCTAAAATTAAGTAACCTGGAAGGGGTTGCCGAATGAGCTCCCCTACCGCCTCGAGAGTTTTTTTATTCAGCTGGTCAAGCTCGTCCAAAACCCACACCGACTCTCCACCAAAGAGCGAGGGACTTTGGAGCGCATCGCAAAAATCGCGAATGGCAAATTCGGCTCCGCTCAAACGAGTGGCGGGAGAGTCGGGCGACTGCACCAAGCTGAGGATGGAGTGGATGATTTTTTCCCGCTCAAAGTCCGCTGCGACAGAGGCCAAATAGACGCGGGAGAAGTTGCTGGGAGCCGCACTGACGAGATGCTTTTGAAACGCCTTGAGATTTGTGTAACGCATGCATGGGCTATTGTATCAGTTTGGCCGCTTTTCGGCTTCGCAAAGATTTTTTGGCTCGTTTTTTCACGACTCTCTTTTTTTCTGAAGGAACATCCCTACCTATTTTGTATAAAACATCTGGGCACAGGTCCATTCCATTAGGCCAAACAACCGAGAACCCGTCACATTTCACTTTCTTGAAATACTCAATGTCCTGAAGTTGAGCAATCAGATTTTGTCCCCTTCGAACGATATCGGACAAATCTGCTATCTTGCTTTTCCCATCATCGAAGAGCAGTCTAAGACTATACCGCTCTAGATATTGTACTTTTTTAATCCTACGTGACATATGCCCAAGCCCTATTGCAGTGGTTTGATTTTTTTGAGTTTTTACCATTTAAAGGCCCATGCAGTCACAAAAGCGGACTGTTTCCTAGGAAAATCTCCTTGAATAATTTGACCTGTTGCGATACTGAAAAGAGCACTATCACCCTGAGTAATAGGCATGAAAATGTGGAGGAGCGTGCTCATCCGCGTACATCCGAACTATAATACCCCAAAACCTAGTGATTTCCGGCATACCATATCCTCTTTAACTCGAGAGCCATTGTACCAGAATTAAGATTTCTTATGCTCCATGATTTGATGATTAAGGGGAGCCGTTAACGCAAAGGCGCGGAGACGCCAAAAAATGTATAGCAATCTAGCGTCTCCGCGCTTAACCCCCGCCTTAGCCGCTAAACCTTTAATTCACCAGCTTCCACTCACACTCTTGTAGCGGAATAAAAACGACTGGCCTTCTATTTGATAGATTATCCCCAACAAAGCTAAGGCTCCATCCATGACGAAACTCAAGAGTGTAGCTTTCTCGTTGCTTTGCAAAAATACTACTGACTGTCATGATACAAACATTGCCGCTGGGTAATAATCTGACAAGATTACCTGTCCCAACATGCTTCTTGCCGCTGTCCAAGATCCGCATTCCCTGCATCGTTAAAAAGTGCAATCCGGAAGTTTTTTGTTCTGTGCCCGTTGGTTGCCTTTGTGCGACCGGGTTAATGTGCGATGAGACTGGAGGAGTTGTGTTCATAGATTAGCCCTTTTTTACCTAAGAGGTTAATCCTGATCAGCCTTAAAAGCAAGTCTAAAGGGGGATTCGTGCATGAAGAGGCGAAGGCTCCGCCCTCGCGTCCTCTGGACTCCTTTTCAGCCCTAAACCTTCTTATGCCCCATGATTTCGAGGGCGAGGCTTCGGTAATCGAGGGAGCCGTTGCAGCCTGAATCGTACAAAATGATCGGTTTAATATGCAGCGGAGCCTCTGCTAAGCGGATGTTTTCCCGAATGACCGAGGTGCATACTTTCCCCTCAAAGCGGGTGCGCAGTTGGGTCAGTACTTCTTGGGAGTGCTTTGTCCTATAGTCGACGCGACAGGCCAAAATGCCGGCGATTTCTAAAAGGGGGTTGAGGCGCTGTTTGACGAGGTTGATCGTCTTGAGGAGTTGCACAAGTCCGTGGAGAGCCATCACGTGGGCCTCGACGGGGACGAGCACTTCATCTGCGAGGGTGAGTGCGTTGAGGGAGAGGATGCCCAACGTGGGAGGGCAATCGATCAGGACATAGTCCCAGGGTTTATCGGCTAAGCCGGCGATCTTGTTCTTTAAAATGCTCTCCGCTGCCACTTCGTTGGCCAGCGCTCTCTCGACGCCGGAGAGGAGGGGCGACGAGGGGATCATCGAGAGATGCTCCATTTGAGTCTTTTCAATGGCGTCTTCGATCCGCCCGTCTTCGGCAAGGACGTGGTAGAGCCCTTTCCCTTTCTCCTTAAAGCCGTACCAGAGGGAGGCGGAGGCCTGTGGGTCGAGGTCGATCAATAAAACTTTTTTATTGGCTTCTGCCAGGGTAGCAGCTAAATTTACCGCTGTGGTCGTTTTGCCCGACCCCCCTTTCTGATTGACAATCGCTAACTTACGCATAGAATGTGCCCTCCACCCCTACATATAGTGGAGTGTATTCGGAAATGTCTAGTAAATTTTTTAACTGCACAGCTCTTTTTACTTCTGGTTTTGGCCTAATTTTGGTATAACTGGAGGCATCAAAACAAGGGGTCCTATGTTGAATTTGAAAGGGAAGCGAGCTTTTATTGCAGGAATCGGCGATGACCAG
The DNA here is from genome assembly GCA_964355615.1 of uncultured bacterium. Taxonomy (GTDB): domain Bacteria; phylum Chlamydiota; class Chlamydiia; order Chlamydiales; family SM23-39; genus CAIVVG01. The sequence continues at coordinate 3,984 of CAYHED010000059.1, read as the reverse complement.
GGGTTTGGCTGGGCCATTGCGAAGGCGTTGGCTGAGGCGGGAGCCGAAATTCTCATCGGCACATGGGCCCCGATTGTTCGGATTTTTAAAACTTCTTGGGCGAACGGCAAATTCGACGAGTCGCGTCAGCTGTCCGATGGGACTCTTTGGAACTACGCCAAACTCTACCCGATGGATGCGGTCTATGACACGATGGATGATGTCCCTCAAGAGGTGCGCGAAAACAAGCGCTACGCAGAACTGTCTAACTATGCGATCCAAGATGTGGTGAAACTAGTAGAGGCCGATTTTGGCAAGATCGACATCCTCGTCCACAGCTTGGCCAATGCCCCTGAAGTGACGAAAAATCTCCTCGACACCTCTCGCAAGGGATATTTGTCGGCGATGAGCTCTTCCGCCTACTCCTTCATCAGTCTCCTCTCCCACTTTGGCCCGATTTTAAATCCGGGTGGATCGGTCCTGTCGCTCACCTACATCGCCTCTGAACGGGTGGTGCCGGGTTATGGCGGGGGCATGAGCTCTGCGAAAGCGGCTCTCGAAAGCGATACCCGCACCCTCGCCTGGGAAGCGGGCCGTAAATGGAACGTTCGGGTCAATGCGATCTCGGCGGGCCCTTTGCGCAGTAGGGCTGCTCGAGCGATCGGCATGATCGACGACATGATCGCCTACTCCAAGGCCAATGCCCCTCTCGTCAAAGACCTCTACGCAGAGGAAGTGGCAGATGTGGCAGCTTTCCTTCTCTCTCCAAAAGCTTCCGCTGTGACCGGTACGACGATATATGTGGACAATGGGCTGCACGTCATGGGGCTCGCTGTCGATAGCGTCAGCCGAACCAAGCAGGGTTCAGAGCAAGACAAGACCCTCAAAGAGACGCACGCGTCAAACGCCTCGTAAGAGTCGGTTTTTTTATATGAGGGGCGGTTGGCGCGCAGAATATGCCCGCAGAATCTCCCCTCCCCTTCTTCTAGGTTGAATTTCACTCGCACGCTTAAAGTGGGAGTTCGGATCTCTACCTCTTGGCCCAACTCAAATACAGTCCCTTTTTGTCCTTCAATAAACAGCTCTGTTTCTGTGGAAAGGTTGCAAAAAACCCGAGCCCCCGAGAAGGTGAGGGAATGGACTTGGGAAGCCCCCTGCCAAAGAAGCCGCGTTCCCGTCCAACTCATAGAATCGGGGGTATCCACACTACTTTGAAAAGGGAAGAGCGAAGCGGCGAGCAGCTGTTTGGGGTGGTCGCGCAGCAATCGCTTGGAAAAGCGGCCGTCTGCTAACCCCCACTCAATCGGCACAGGTTGAGGTTCACTTCTTTCTTGGGCCACTTCCCCTAAAAACATCTGGAGCAGAGAGTTGTAGGGAACGGGGAAGTCGGAGTGCGAAAACAGCTGCTCCGTGATGATGTGTTCACGCCACTCTTCCGCGGAAAAGGCGCTGGTGTCGATGGGCTCTAACGGCTTCCCTAAACAAGCGCTGAGGCGCCGTTCCCAAAGGGCCGTTTTTGGTTTTGATCCCTCCAGCGCTTTGCGAAGCGGCGCTTCCAGCTTCTGTTTAAGCGTGGGAAATAGCCGCCCCGCATGGATCAAGATCGGGGCGATTTTGAGAGCCAAGCACGGATCCCAACACTGCGGGTAATCATGCAGATAGAGAGGGAAATTCCCCTCCTCCGTCTGAAATGCGAGGAGCCGATCGATGAGTTCCCTCGCCTCCCCCACCGCCTCGGCCGTTTTGAGCCGAAGAAGGGCAAAGGCGAAGCAAAAGTTGTCGTAAAGAGGAACCGTGTCTGGAGCCTCTTCTCCAGCAAAGAGGTGGACAAAACGGGTTCTTGCGCTCTGCCTTTTGCGACCCGCGGAAACAGCCAGGTCAATCGCTCGAATCTGTGGTTTGAGATCAGTCATACAAACCAGTATAGCAGAGAAATATCTATAGAGGAAACAAAGAATTTTTTAAGAATGTGTTAATTTTTTACTTGTCAGAAAAAAAGAGCTTGGGCTACACTCCCTCGTACACATTTAAACCATTAAACCAAAAGGTGTTTATGATCCAGTCAATTTGTACAAGTGCAGTCAAGGGCGCGAACCGAGCAGTGGAGTACGCGCACACATGGGGCTTACACCAAGTCACCAAGCTCAAGTCAACAGAGCAAGATTCTGTTTGCTGGACAGCGGCCAAGGCCCTTGCTGTCTACACGCTTGTTCTCCCTACTCTATTAACGGGAATTGAGCTTTCTCTGAGGGCTATCGGCGGCATTGCAAGTGCAGCGGCGAGCGTGGTGCAGTATTTCCAAAGTTGCCAAGAGTGCGAATCCTTGGCACCTCTCTCTATGGTACAGACTTCTGCTGAGGTCATGGGATAACAATAAGGCCCCTGATGGCCGGGGACAAGGGAACCCACTTGTCCCCTATCGTGTTTTTTGGTTGAAAACAATTCTAGAAAAGAAGATATTCACGGCCATGATTGACGACAAAGGCGCTACTGTTCCGCTCGATGCCATGCCCTCGCTCCCTCCTGGAGAGTTTGGGGCTGCATTGGGGAAGACCTTGCTCGTCCTTTTCGCTCTCGTCGCTTTGCTCGGCGTCACATTTTGGTTCTTGCGCAAACTCATCCAACAAAGAATTGAGAAGGGCTCAGCCGACCTCACCATCCAAATCATCGAAAAGCGGATGCTCAGTCCCAAGACGATGCTCTACCTCGTCGAGGTAGAAGGGAAGAGAGTTTTCCTGGCAGAATCTCAGGTCGAAGTGCGCCGCCTCGAGACTTTCCAGTAAAGCGCTAAAACAGTTGACCGATCGGTCTTTTCTAACAGATATCAGTCTGACAGTCAGGCTCTTGCAACCATTTTTCTGCAAAAAGTTGACTATTTCTCACATTATGTGATATATTTCTAACAACACTGAGGGTATAAGCAATGGACAAAACTCACTTTGAGACGCGGATCAAGGAATTCCGGGCCAAGCTTGGTTGGACTCAGGAACGGTTGGCTCAAGAGGTAGGGGTGAGTCGAGAAACAATTACCTACTTGGAAAAAGGGAAATATAACCCGTCATTAAAATTAGCATTTTGTGTCGCAAAGGCTTTGACGAGTTCGATTAATGAACTATTTATTTTTAAAGAATAAGGAGAGATCATGTTAGGAAAACCAAAATGGTTCAAACGAAGAAAATACACTGGCTGGGGATTGACTCCAGCAACCTGGCAAGGGTGGGTCTACCTAGGGATTCTTCTATGTAGTGTGTGTTTTGTTTCTTTAGCGATTATATGGCTAAAGCTCCAAACATCCTATCAAATAGGGATTATGTTATCCATGCTGGCATTGATCGTGCTAGATACTACAGACATTGCCACGAAAATCGATAAGGATGAAAGAGAAACTGCACATGAGGCTTTATCCGAGAGAAATGCTGCCTGGTGTATGGTAATACTATTGGTAGGTGGCATATTGTTCCAATCAACCGTTAGTATATTGCAGGGGAATTTACATATTGATCCATTCATGGTCGCTGCATTGCTCGGAGGAGTTGCGGTCAAAGGAATATCGAATTGGTATTACGTAGACAAATGAGCAAAACTAAAACAGAAACTATTATTTACGAAGACCTCGGGTTTCCGATTACTTTAATCAATGTCCCAATGAGAAAAATCTTTGGTGAATGGGTTTTAGAAATGGTTATTTGGATAAACTTCAGATGTCAGGGGGCGGCAAGTGTCTTGCCGCAGCTTAATAGATATACCGCTCGTGATTCAAAAATTGGTTCTGCCGACGCCTTACCCCAAAGAACGGGGCGTTCTTCGGGGACCCCGGGCTTCGTCGGGCAGCCACTGCTTTTGGGATCCGCCTGCATCGCCCAACCCTTTGGGTTGAGCTGCAACGTCCCACCCCAAAGACGAGGCGTCTTCGAGGACCCCAGGCCTTCGTCGCCGGCTTCGCCTGACCCAAAATCAGGGCGCCTCCTTGGCATCTCCCAATTTTTGAATCACTCCCGGTATAGC
>CAYHED010000058.1:0-8672 GCA_964355615.1 uncultured bacterium | reverse complement strand
AGAGGTAGGGCTCCGCCCTACGACCCGGCAAAGGGCTTAGGCCCTTTGCAAACCCCAAATAGGATTCCAAAGGACGAAAGTCCTTTGGCTGGGGCATGGGGACAGAGTCCCCATCTCTGTGCTACCTCTCTCCTCTCTGTGTCTCTGTGGTTAAATTCTTCTTCATTTGTATCTTGGGGGGATGCGGTTCCAGTTCGTCGCCTGTTCATAGGCGTAAGCCATCTGTAATACAGAGACGTCACACAGCTGCGGTCCCAAAATCTGCAGTCCTAAAGGCAATCCCTCTGCATCGTAGCCGCAAGGGACGCTCACGGCGGGGAGTCCCGCGAGGTTGGCTGGGATGGTGAAGATGTCTTGCAAGTACATTTCGACGGGATCGGTGATCGCTTTGTGGCCGAAGGCGCCTGTGGGGGCAACGGGCATCATCACGGCGTCGCAGTCGGCAAAAGCTTCCTCGAAGGCGTTGATGATCAGCGTCCTTACCTTTTGCGCTTTTTTGTAAAAGGCGTCTTGGTAGCCAGCGGAGAGAACATAAGTCCCTAGGAAAATCCGCTTTTTGACTTCTCTACCAAATCCATTTGCACGCGATTTTTCATAGATCTCTTCGAGGTTTTTTGCGTCGGGTGCCCGTACGCCATACCGAATGCCGTCGAATCGAGCCAGATTCGTCGAAGCCTCTGCCGTAGCGAGGATGTAGTAGGTGGCAATGGAGTGTTTTAGGATCGTTAGATCGATGTCGACGATTTGCGCGCCGAGCCCTTTGAATACTTGGACCGCTTCTTTAAAGGCGGCTAACACTTCGGGTTTTAACCCTTCGAGAAAGTGCCAGGGGATGCCGATCTTGGTGGGGCCCAGTTTTTTGGAAAGGGAGTAGCTCTCTGCAGGGAGGTCGAGCGAGGTCGCATCCCGACTGCAGGGACGGCCAAGAACTTCCATGCTCAAGGCGGCATCGGCTACGCAAGTGGTCATCGGACCGATCTGGTCGAGCGAGGAGCCAAAGGCAACCAGACCATAGCGGGAGACTCGTCCGTAGGTGGGCTTGAATCCAACGATCCCGCAAAGGCTAGCCGGCTGCCGGATCGATCCGCCCGTATCGCTGCCCGTTGCGATCAAAGAGAGGCGGGCTCCGATCGCAGCTGAAGAGCCCCCTGAAGAGCCTCCCGGCACGCGATCGAGGTTCCAAGGGTTCGCTGCGGGGAAAAAAGCGGAGTTGCCCGTCGTGGAGCCCATCGCGAACTCATCGAGGTTGGTCTTTCCCATCAAGAGGGCGTCTTCTTGCTCTAGTGCATGAACGGCCGTAGCTGCGAAGGGGGCGCGGTAATTTTTCAGAAACTGGGAGGCACAGGTGGTGATCTCTCCCTCGATGTGCATATTGTCTTTGATCGCGACCGGGACGGCGGCCAGTTTTCCAAGAGGTTGATTGTGAGCTCTTTTTCGGTCGAGCCCCTCCGCTTTTGCGAGGACGCGCGGTCCCAGTACAGAGAGGAACGCTCCCAATGCAGGCCCCAGATCTTCTATCCGCTTGAGAAAGGTTTGTGCGATTTCGACCGCTTTGACCTCCCCCTTTAAGAAGGAGTCTCTCAGTTCATGCGCAGCAAAGTGGTGAAGGGGCTTCATCGCATCACCGGAGGAATGCGGACCATGCCGCCGATCTGGTCGGGGGCATTGGCCAAGAACACCGTTGCGGGGAGGGGGTCTTTCACCACATCTTCCCGAAACTCCTTTTTCACCATGGAGCGAAGGACATACCTGCAGGAGGGGGCCCCCTCAGTATTGACCTCTTTCAGCTGAGCGATATAGTCGAGCACGCTGCGGATACTGACCAGAATATCGGCCTCCTCCTCGGGAGTGCATTCAATTCGGCACAGTTTCTTTAAAGCTTCAAGAGTCTGATTATCAAATGACATGGCCCCCATTATAGAGACCGAAACCGCGCCTGTCAATCAATAAACTCGTGACAAGTCCAAAAAAAACACTTATGATGGGACCAAAGGGGCAAAAGCCCTGTTTGGAGGATTTTATGAAGCTATTTCGTATGTTGATTAAATTGCTGTTGATCGTAGGTGCACTGAACTGGGGCTTAATTGGCTTCTTTCACTACGACCTCGTAGCCGATATCTTTGGCGGACCCTTGATGATGGGCACACGTGTTGCTTATGATGTCGTTGGGATTGCTGGCGTGTTCGCTTTGATCTTTTTCTTTGGTCGTTGCTGCGGCAGTGGTCGGGGTGGTTGTGGTTGCGGACCGAACTGCAATTGCAGTGGCGGCGGTTGCCGTAAACCTTAATTTTTCATCTTGTATAGAATAACTCCTTTTGTTTACTATGATAGGTAACTCAAAAGGAGTTTTTTTATGTTACCAAATATTATTGCTGCTTTTCTCTTGGCCGCTTCTGCGCCTATGGAAGAAAAAGTTCTCAAGCCGCTCGTAGCTGTTGTGGAAGAAGAAGACGCTGAGCTCGAAGACGACCTCCTCGCTCTCGAAGAGGGAGTGGAGATGGAAGCTTCTGAAGAAATAGAAGAAGTTGCACAATAAACACTCATGCGCTACTTGTAGCGTATGACACAGTTTATGGGAGTCAATCCTTGGTTGGCCATGTGGAGTCAACCAAGGACCACAATTCGGGCCATTGTCTCTAGCAGGCCCTCTTATGGTCGTTTTTGGCTCCCCACTATCTACGCTCTCCAGGCCCTTTTTTTCCTAGCCAATTGGCATTCTCTCGGTCTTCGGCTCTCTTTTGAGGCAATCGTCCTTTCTACCTTCCTCATCGCCCCCATTCTGGGTCAAGTCTGGCTTTATATCTTTGGTGCTGGGTTTTACTTAAGTGGAAAGCTCTTAGGAGGAAAGGCCCCTTTTCCCCACGTTTGTAGCGCCTTGGCTTGGTCCCACATCCCTTCCTCCATTACACTCGCTCTTTGGGCAGTTCTCCTTTTCAATCAGACAGATACGACATTTGTTCTGACAATCGGCCAGGCAGAGACCCTTTTTATTTCTTTCATTTCGTTCGTTGTGGTGGTTTGGGTCACAGTGCTCATTATTCGGGCGTTCGCTGAAATTCAAGGCTTTTCGATCTTAAAAGCCTCAGTCAATGTGTTTATTGTAACATTTGTATATCTGTTAATTTCGTTTATATTTGCAAAATAATACGTTTTAATCTTAAACTAAGCCTAGGCGGTGAAAACATGGAAAACAACCCTTGGCTCTCGATTTGGGTAAGACCTAAGGCGACGATCGCGCAGATTGTTGCAGAAAATCCGAACCGTTCTCTTTGGGCACTGTCTTTCATTTACGGTTTTTCTTCTTTGATCAACATGTTGCAATCCTTTAACTTAGGGGTGATTTTCGCTCCGGTGGCGCTCTATTTTCTCGCTGCGATTTTAGCCCCTTTTTGGGGGTATGCGATGTTGGCCATCTGGAGCTGGATCGTCCTTTGGTTGGGGCGCCTTTTTAAGGGGCAGGCGACTTTCCAGCAGGCGAGAGCTGCTTATGCATGGTCTTCTGTGCCCCTTGCCCTGAATATTCCGGTCTGGATTTTCATGGGGATCTTGTTTGGCGACCAAGTATTTTTGAACTTCCCCGACAGCCACCTTTTTACAGATGGGCAGATTTGCTTTCTCTTTGCCTCTTTAGTGATCAAGTTGGTCGCTGCTGTCTGGTCTTTAGTGATCTATTTCAATGCGCTAGCTCAAGTGCAGCAATTTTCTGTGCTCCGAGCGATCGGAAACATTGTATTAGCCGGGATTGTCGCCGCAGTTGCGATGACACTTTTGTGGATGGCGATCTTTAAAATGATAGGACCTACTGGAGGTTGATGTGGAATTGGGAAAAGTAAAAAAAACGGGCATTTGGTTTTTGACCTTTGCTCTCTTTGTAGCACACCTGTTTTTTAGAACGGCAGCCCACGCGGATGAGGGGACTGTGTCCTCTTGGCGCCAAATGCAAGCCAAGCACGGCGAGTGTCAGATCGCTTTTCCTGTAGATCCTCAGCTCATTGAGCAAAAGGTTCCATTGGCTAATAGTCCTCATCACCTCTCTTATGATGTGTACTTAGCCCCTTTTGAAGATCGCGGCGTCTTTTTGCTCCTCGTTGCGACCTATCCTCTTCCCGTTCCTGGTGGCCAGGAAGTGGCTGGATTGCAGGGTCTCGTGAAGGGCATTGTAGCCCACCATGCGGATAACCGGCTCGTCTACGCTCAGATGGTCGAGTTTTCTAACCGCCCTGCGGTGAATTTCTTGGTGGAAAGTGGCAAGAGCTATTTTCGTGGGCATGCAGTGATGGTGGGCAACCGTCTTTTCCTCGTTGCGATGGAAGGGCGTGCAGGGGATATGGATGAAAAGACCTTCAACCGGTTCCTGAAGTCATTCAAAATCCAACATTGAGGCTAGCCCCGACATAAGGGGCTCCGCCTAAATCGGTCCAGAGGCCGTTTTTGCCAAACTGGTTCTTGATGTAAAAAGAGCCTCCCAAATTGTACCCGGCGTACATCTCGATCTCAAGACGCCTAGGCAATTCGTAGTGGGCATTGATCTCGGCCCCTGTTGTAGAATAAGAAAAAACAGAGCGAGGTTGAGGTTCTTTGGCTCCTGTGCGGAATCGCTCTTTGAGAGGGCGCACCTTGGCGGAGAGGCGCCATTTGCTGCTGATGTTGTATTCCACCGAGTAGTTCATAGGGAACAGGAGCTGAAAGAACCATTTTTTATTGGGTGCGAAATCAGCTCCAATAACCGGCCATATTTGATCTCCCTCCATCCCTACATAACCCAAGGCCCCCATATGAAAATGCCACTTGCGGTGTGGCTGGTAGGCGCCCCAAAGCAATCCGGAAAAAAGACCGTAGCGGCCTGGGTCAGAAAAATGGTTTACATCGAGGTTATAGTCAGCCCGCACAATCCAGCGCCAGTCTTCTAGACCTATGGAGTAAAAGGTGAGGGCAAACTGGAGGTAGTGGAAGTGGTTTTGAGTGAATTTTGTGTTCTTATTCCAATCTAAAGAGAACATATTCCATTCGACACGAGGGAAAAAATAGGAAGTCTCGCTGACGGGAACCAAAAGGTCGCTAAAGACGCTCGTTTTTCTAAAATAGAGATCGCCGCTCGCGCCATCGGTCACACTCGCCCTTCCGATTCGAATGGCATTGGCTCCGACGTGGAGAGGGTGGAAGCTCCAATAAGAGGTATCCTCTTTGGCAGAGGCCAGAAGACCAAAACACAAAGAGAGCAGAGCGGCACACTTCTTCATTGTGTGCCATTGTGGAGGTTTGCTGTTTTTTTTTCAATTCCCAACATCCGCCCATACTCCAGTTCTTTCATGGCCCCATTGAGTTTGGTCACTGAGGTGAGGGCCTCTTGTTTGGCTACAAGGAAGTGGTGCGCTGCAAAGCGGGCTACCTGGACAAAGTGGGTGATGCAGATGACTTGTGCTTTTTGACTGAGCCGCTGGAGCTTCTCCCCCAAAATCGTCGCTGTATGTCCACCCACATTGCTGTCGATCTCATCAAAGACCAGACACTGAGCGAGCTCCTTTTCTGAAAGGATCGTCTTTACAGCCAAAAGAACTCGAGAAAGCTCCCCGCCGCTCGCACACTCCTGCAAAGGGATAGGAGTGTGGCCCGGATTGGCGGAGAAAAGATAGGTAATCGCATTGGGCTGGGCGAGTATTTGAAACTGGGCATGAGGGAGGTTGAGGGAACGGAGCTCGCCCAGGACTTGTGTTGAAAAGAGGGGAGCGGCCTTGGTTCTCTCTTCAAAAAGGGCCCCTGCCAATAACTGGTTTTCCTGTTTTTTCTTTTCCACAGTCGTGCGGAGCGCCTCAATCTCTTCTTCCAAACTCTCCCAATGAGCGATTTGCACAGCCAAATCCTCTTTTTTCAAAGGCCCAAGACGGCGCCTCAGCGACTCAATCACATGGAGCCGCGCTTCTACGGCTTGAAGACGCCCCGGATCGGCATCCAAGCGGCTTAAATAAGAGGCCAGGTCGGAAGAGACCTCGGTCAGCTCAAGAGAGCAGCTCTTCAGGATCTCTGCGGCAACTTTCAGCTTGGGGTCAAAGCGGCAGCACTGCTCTAAAGTGGAGGTGAGCCGCTTGAGCGTTGGCTCCTCTAGCGCCCCCACCACTTGCCCCAGCTTCTCGGCGAGCTCCTTTGAATGGGCTAAGCGGCCTAGCTCTTCTTCCAAGGTCACCTCTTCGCCCGGCACCCAGTTTACCTCTTCAATGGCCTCTAAATCGGCCTTGAGGAAACGGAGCTCGCGCGCTTGAGAGGGGGCTTTTTCCAAGAGAACCCTCAGCTCCTCCTCTGTAGCTCGCTCTATTACAAGCGCCTGCGCCAGCAGCTCAGCCCTCTCAGAGAGCCCAGCGAACCGATCCAGCATCTTCCGCTGCTCTTCCGGCTCGGCCAGTGCGCGCGAACTTTTTTGATCGATCTGTTCGACTAAAGAGCTCATGTTCTGTCTCAGTTCTGTCAGCGACACCTGCTCATCATCGATAAAGCAGCGACTCTTCCCACTCCGATAGAGCTCCCGACGGATGATTTTCCCCTCGAGCGCAGCCTCGACCACAGCCCGCTCAGACCCCTGCCGAATGAGCCCAGAATCGGCCCGCTCCCCACAAATCAGAGCAATCGCAGCGAGTACCGCCGATTTCCCAGCGCCCGTCTCTCCCGTCAAAATATTGAGACCCGGCCCAAACGGGATCTCCGCCTCAGAGATCAAGATGAGATTTTGGATTTTTAACGAATGGATCATCCCAGCACTTGCGCCGTTGTCTTAAAATGGGTCTTGGCCACTTTCGGCAGCACCTCGGGGCCATCTCTTTTCACAAGCGCCCGAGCCGCCTGCACCACCTTACTAGAGGCCCCCTTGGGAAGTTCCATTCCCACCTCCTCGCTGAGGCGCTTCATCCCATCGAGGAAAGCGGCTCTCGCCAAGATAGAAGCCCCCGCCACCACAATGTCTTCTTCACCCCGCACCCTCTGTTCTAGGTGGACATCGAGCTTCTTGGACTTGAGCTCCCGCTCAACTAACCCCTTATCGGCAAACTGGTCCAAGATCGCCTCCTTGCAACCGCTCTTTGCCGAGACATCCCCCAAAGCAGCCACGTGAGCCCAGCCCATGAGCCTGTTGAGGTTTTTAAACTTGCCGTAAAGCTCATTGTACTTTGTAGGGAAGAGACGGATGACGGTGTAGAGACAGAGGTCCCGAATTTGAGGAGCTATTTTCAAAATGGTGGCGTCGGAAAAGGTTTTGCTGTCGCGCACACCCAGCGCTTGGAGCTTTTTGATCCCCTCGCCATCCGCGTGGAGAGCCGCGATGCAGAGAGGTCCAAAATAGTCGCCCTTGCCCGCCTCATCCATTCCAATCCGAGGCGTGAGGTTCATCCCCACTTCAGGATGTGTGAACTTGAACTGTTTCAACACCTCCGGCTCCAAGTAAAATTCGATGAAGTCATCCATCTCTTTGCCCTGGACGGTGATCTTCCCCGATTCGTATAAGGTGCAAGAGACGCCCGGTTTCTTCCCTGAGAAGAGAGTGTAAGGGGGACGGGACATAGCGAACCCCTGCCCCTTGAGATCCTGTTCGATCTTAGGCGCGAGCGCCACATCAATTTGAGCGGTGAAACAAGAAACTTTTGCCATCCGCCGGAGTATATCTCACAAGAACGCTTTTTTCAATCCCTACTATTTTGAGAAAATGCGAGCCGTGTTCTGATAGTTGATGAGCTCAATCGATCCGATTTTTTGCTCCTGTTTGCCGGCATAGATCAGGTACCCTCGTGGGGCTCGATCTCCCACTAATGCTTGGAAAAATTCAAGCTTCTCGAGGAATTCCCCGTGGTAGGTTTGCGAAGACTTGATCTCGATCGGGATGAGTTCATTGCCTTGCTTGAAAATGACATCGATTTCATTCTTCTGGGTGTCTCGGTAGTAGTAGAGGTTGGGCTCTAGTCCCTGGCTCAAGCGGTCTTTTAAGAGCTCTAAAATAACTAGGTTTTCAACCAAATGACCCCTTAGAGGATCCCGATTCATTTGCGTCTCAGTTTCAATCCCTAAAAGGGCACTTGCGAGTCCCACGTCGGTGAAAAAAATCTTCGGGGACTTAATGATTCGTTTGCCAAAATTTTCAAAGTAGGGTTGTAGGCGAAAGAGGACAAAAGAGGCCTCTAGCATCGAAATCCACTCTTTGACCGTATGAGAGGAAATCCCCACTTCTCCACCGATCGCTTCCATATTGAGAATTTGCCCGATCCTTCCAGCGCAAATGCGAACAAACCTTTCAAACTGAACCAGATCTTTGACATTGATCAATTGACGGAGATCTTTTTCCACATAGGTCTGGAAATAGTTGCGATAGGCTTTTGTGGGGTCGAGCTTGTCTCTATGGATACGAGGGTATCCACCTCGGATCAACGCCTCATCAAGAGAGGGCGAGATACCTGCTTCAGAGAGCTCTTTAAGGCTCATAGGTAAGAGAGTCAAAAGAGCTGTGCGCCCCGCTAGCGATTGACTAATCGCTTGATGCAGCTCGAGCTGATGGCTCCCCGTCAGAATGAAGAGCCCTTTTTGGTCCTTTTCATCGACGATAGTCTGTATATAAGAGAGGAGTAAAGGAACTCTTTGAATTTCGTCAAAGATTGCCCCATCCGGATACCGATCTAAAAATCCTCTCGGGTCATCAT
>CAYHED010000057.1:0-8682 GCA_964355615.1 uncultured bacterium | reverse complement strand
AAAAAATGAATCATCGTTGGGAAGTGTAAAACAAAAGGCCCATAATCGCAAATGTCGCAACCGTACAGAAACGGAAACGGCCTAAGTGCCCGCAGGTGACTTTGGTGTAGGCGTCCCGATCCCAGCTGGTTGTTTTCAAGAGGCGCAGTTTCTGATAAGCGATGAGCAGACAAAAGAAGTTCACGAAGGGAATGCCCATTCCGATCCCGCGCATCCAAACGGATAGGCTTCTCTTCAGCGCCTGTTCAAAGCGCAGATGGGGGGTGATTTTCACTTTTAAGAGCCACTTGCCGGGGGTAGTTCCCCAAGTAGAGAGGAGCGCAGCTTCGATCGGAAGCCAGGCGAGGAGCTCCCACGGAATCCAATGCTCGTAGCTATCGGCAAAAGAAAATCCAGTAGCCCAGATAATCATACAAAGAAGAGCATAGTCAAAAAGGCGCGCAAAGAGACGGATCCAAGGGGGTTCAAACCCCTTTGTGGAGATCGATTCCTTACCCGTTAGAATCTCCGTTGGATCAATCGTCTTCATCAACGATTCTCAATTCAGGGATATATGGTTCTAACATCACGTCTCCTTTTTTTTCGGCCATTGCTACCGTTTTTTGCCACACTTCTGGTTGAATATCTCGGCCGTTTGCTAAGGCTACTTCCAAATATTCGGCGAGATCTCCCCACGGACCTGGAGCAAGCCGACACTGGTTCAATGCCAATTTCAGTTGGGTTAAATATTCCCGCAACCCCTCTTTGAATCGATCGCGGTGCACGAGCACCACCACCTTTTCGATTCCAAACACGAAGTCTTTTACTTTTGACAGGCTCACTGGTGTTACCATTCGTAAAAGGGTAGCAAACAAATTAATTATTTGGAAGCGGCGCGCACGAGCCGATCGCAAAGACCCGCTGATGTTTCCCCAAGTCCAAAGACCTCGATAACAGCAATATTTAAACGGTCTGCTTCGCGCAGCTCGGCGTAGAGAGTTTGTTCTTTTAGAGGGCGCGTTTGGATCCCTAAGAGGGGAACAGAAGAGAGGATAAAAGAGCTCGTCAACTGGTCGGGGCTATTTACAAAGCGGATCTCTGCACGAGGTGCGTAGTGGCGGTATTTCATGCCGGGCGAGTGGATGGGCGTCTCTTTAGATGCGATCAAGATCTCTACTCCAAGCACCTCTTCTAGCCTCTCTTGCGAAATATTTCCAGGGCGAAGGAGCACGGGCCGCGCGCCACTTAAGGCTAGTACCGTCGACTCAATCCCCACAGCGCACTCCCCTCCGTCAATGATCAGAGGGACCCTCCCCTCCAAATCCTCCAAAACATCCCTGACGCAGGTGGGGCTAGGCCGCCCCGATAAATTAGCCGAAGGGGCGACCAGCGGCTCCCCCACCTCCTCGATCAGGCGGCGGGCGATTGGATGGGAGGGCATCCTCACGGCGACAGTAGGATGCCCTGCAGATACCGCTGACGGGACTTTTTCTGATTTAGAAAATACAAGGGTCAGCGGCCCCGGCCAAAACGCCTCTGCCAGCCGCTCCCAACATTCGGGCAGTGAGGAGACGAGCTCGCGGAGCTCCCCTTTTTTCGCAATGTGCACAATGAGAGGGTTGTCACGGGGACGCCCCTTGATGGCGAAAACTTTCTCGATGGCACTGGGTTGATAGAGGGGCGCGGCCAAGCCGTAGACCGTTTCGGTGGGCATGACGATAGGCTCCCCCCCTTTGAGAAGGGAGACAGCCTCGGAGGTATCTAAAACGACCTTTGTTTTCATAGAGCGGCTCCATTGTACAGCGCCGCCCCTAGTAAAATCTAGTTCAAAAAAAAGATACGACCTGTTAGCCTCGGAAGTATGTTAAAAAAATATTCTGGCTGGCCAGTTCTTGTATTCGGGATTTTGCTGATTGTCCTGGGCTCTCTGGGTTATCAGAAGACGGGTAGCGCCATTTCCCTTTATGTGGGATGTGGAATGGGAGCCGGAATCTTGATCGGTGCTCTGGGCATTTTTCGGGGAAAAATTTGGGGTGCCAACCTGGCCCTTCTCTTAACCCTGCTCCTGACAGCGACCTTTGCGTTTCGCTACACCGCCACTGGAAAGATTTTCCCAGCGATGATGTCTGTGCTGAGCGGCGTTATGCTCATGTACCTTCTCGGCAGCGTCGCCAAAAACCAACCTAAGTAAGTCTGGGTAAAAAAAATAACCACAGAGACACGGAGAAGAGAGAGGTTGCACAGAGGTGAAAAATTTCTTTTTTGCGAGAGCAAAAAAAAATTAATCCTCTGTGGTTTGTTTTGTTTCCGTCCCAGTGAGCCAACCCACCACGGTCGTGTCGAGCCAGAAAAATCCCTTTTCTTGTCTGGGGTCGGCGAGAAAACCAAGATGCCCCCCCTGCTTGGTCTTGAAGATGGAAATATTGCTCGGCAATGGCAACTCATCGAGTTGTTTGGAACAGATGATGGGGTCGTCTTCCGCAAAGAGAATTTTGCAGGGAACCGCAATCTGAGAGAGAAGAGGGATCATCATACTGCAAGTTTTGTAATATTCTTCTAAGTCTTTAAACCCCCCAGAGGGGACAATCACATGCTGGGAAAACTCGATGAGCGAGGCATCCAAAGGGAATTTCAGATCGCGATCTTGATCGGGATGCTCCCGAAGCGCCTCAACGTGATCCCTCAAACAACTCCAAAACACAAATTGGTAAAAGAGAGTTCTTTCATTGGACAAGGTCTCTTTGGCCTTCCGAGTATTCACAGGAGGACTCACAGCGATCACCTGCTTTAACAGAGAAGGGCCCTTCTCCGCGAGCTCTCCGGCCAGTCTCAAAGTCAACTGAGCCCCCAAAGAAAATCCAGCAATCGAAAGAGGAGAATCGGGGTGCTCGCTCTTCAATGCCAATACCGCTTCTAAAATATCCCCACTCAAAGCAGCATGGTACATTCTTCGAGCATGCCCCCGTCCCGAGCCACAGCCGCGTAAGTTGAGACGGACCACCCGAACTCCTTGATCGATCAGCCTTTTCGCTGTTCGGACAATATTCGGAGATTGGTGAGACCCACACATGCCATGAATCAAAATCACCGTCTCATCGGTAGGCTTCCAGCTCTTAAGAGTAGTGACCTCGAGCGAGATTTTATCCCCGTCTGGTAAGTGGATAAGCCGTTGCACAGAAGAGGGTTCTGTACCGAAAACCAGGGCCGCGCTGAGGATTGTCTGAGCGTGGGGATTATGAAACCCAGGAAAAGGATCAAACGCCAGATATTCTGTCATACCGAAACTAATTTATGCTTAATATAATTATTAATACATAAACTAATTTAATTAAAGAACAATTAACAAACTGTGCAATACAGTTACTTAGAAAACGGAAACCCCCTCTTTATAGGAATATCATAAAAAAAGACCAAAGACTCCTCTCCGGGGTTGCGACTTCCTAAGCTCGCATTGGAGAGGTGGTAAAAGTGGACCCCCAACCTGCGCCAATCGTCAAACTGCCAAGCCAGCTCGATACCCGACCTAAATTCGATGGGGTAGCCGAGGTTTTTTCCATCGCCCTGGCCATAGTACCCGGCGGCAAAACCGGGGGCGATGAGGATGTGGTCGGCAAACAAGAGATCGAAGTTAAGCCCCAAGTAGATATAGACCGATTTCCAGGTATTGGTCATCACCCCCGCCAAAGGGCGAAATTCGAGGCAAGGCAAAGGAGACTTCCAGGCATTCACATGGAATTTGTACTCTATCTCAAACTCCCAAGTGCGCCACTTTTCCCGTGTCACCTCAAAAGCCCCCGTCGCAAAAGAGAAGAGGTCGGGTATTTGGGCAGCGTGAAGGGAGCATGTGAGGCAAAGGAGCAAGTACCGAATCATATTCTTTATTTTACCTACGTGTACAAAAAAAAGTCACTTTGATACTCTCGCCCCATGATTTGTTGGAAGTGCAAAAAGACTCTCGAGACTCCCTTCAAGGTGTTGTTTCGGACGACCTGTCCTTACTGTGATATCGATTTACATACGTGTATCGGATGCAAGTTTTATGCACCAGGAAAACCGAACGACTGTTTAGTTCCCAACACAGACTACGTTCGGGACCGAGAAGCGAAAAATCTCTGCGACGAATTTCGGGCGAGCGAGGGCCCACCTCCACCGAAAGGCGGCGGCAGCAAATTCAATTCCTTATTTAAAACTTAAATTGTATACTTGCGTCATATGCTTGATCGCGCCTGGGACCTTTTTGTTAACACACTCACTCGACTTTTTCTCCCCCTGGTGTATTCCTATTTTGCATTGAGCTCTTCTCTTTTTCTCAACATGTCCGACAGCCAATCAACCGGTCTTGCAAAAGTGGCCGACGTCCTTTTTGTTCCCTCACATTACCTCTTTGCAGGGCAACAAGCGCACCAAGCAGAGAACGGCCTGTGGGAATGGTCTCCCCGGTTTCAGTACAAAGACTCTTTTTGGCCAAAAACTGTCGCCTCTGCAATCGCCCTGCCGCCCAGCCTCATCTTAGGTTCTTTAGCCAAGTGGGTCAGTTTCCTCTCCCCCACCGCCTCTCAGCGGTATGCTTCCATGAAAGAAGCGTGGATCTCTACCCAAGCAACCCCTCACCTCGACCTCTATCGAACCATCGGACTCGGAGACCCAACCACCCCATTTAAGTCGGAAGGGTTGGCGCGCAGACCGGGGGCAGAAAATCATATGAGCTCTGGCAAGGAGTGCTTAAAGGAGATCGGCGATCTTTTAAACCAAGCTGGTATTCCTTGGTGGATCGACTGCGGCACCTGTTTGGGCACCTACCGTTACGGAGGCATTATCCCTTGGGATGAAGATATCGACATCGCCATTTTGTCTGTGGATTCTGAGAACGTACGGAGGGCTCTCAACGCCCTCGATGGGGCGAAGTACGCCGTCCAAGATTGGTCGGGGCGCGGCCTGCCCCACACCCTTTTTAAAGTGTTCGTCAAGGAAACTCAAGCGATGATTGATGTCTATCACTTTGACGTCGATCTAGAAGCAAAAGAACTCAAGTTTATCTTGAGCTTAGAAGATAGTCTTTTTTTTCCTGAGTGGTGGAAAGTAAGAGAGCGCCGTTTTAAAGAACCAGTCCCCTTTGCAACGGTTTTCCCTTTAAGAAAAACGACCTTTGATGGAGTTGAGGTTTTTATTCCTCAGAATCCAAAAAAATACTTGCAGAGGTACTATGGAGAAAACCTCGCTCCAGCTAAGATTTACGACCCAGAAAAAGATGAATATGTAAAAGACCTTTCCCACGAGTATTGGCAAAGAAGTTATGTACATTAATGAAAGAAAAATAGATAATTTTCGACATGAAAAATCAGCGCAAGCTAACCGCCTCGATGATCGCCCTGATGAACGTCTGCGCGATCTGCAATATCAAGAATTTCCCCGTCCTTGCTGAATACGGCTTATCTGTCGTCGCCTTCCTTATTTTATCCGCCCTTTTCTTCTTCGTCCCCGTCGCTCTGGTATCAGCCGAGCTGGCCTCTGCATGGCCCGACCGAGGAGTTTACACCTGGGTGAAGACCGCCTTTGGTCCCAAGTGGGGCTTTTTGGCCATCTGGTTTGAGTGGATTGAAAACGTGATCTACTACCCCACGATCCTCTCCTTCATTGTGACCACCTTGGCCTACATGGTCGACCCAGCCCTTGCGAGCAATAAGATTTACGTCGTAACGACCCTCCTCATCACCTTTTGGACCATGACCTTTGTCAACTTTTTTGGGATGCAAGTGTCCGGTTGGATCAGTTCTCTGTCCGCCCTTTTCGGAACCATTTTGCCCATTGTCTTGATCATTGGTTTAGGTGGCTGGTGGCTTTTTACAGGCCACCCCTCCCAAATCACCTTCAGTTGGGGAGCTCTCGTTCCCGATCTCAGCTCGCTAAACCAACTCGTCCTCTTGTCGGGAGTGTTACTCGGCCTAGCTGGGATGGAGATGACAGCTGTCCATGCCAAAGAGGTCGAAGATCCTCGCCGAGGATACCCTCGAGGCATCTTCTTTTCCTCCGTGCTGATCCTCCTCTTTTCTATCTTGGGGTCTTTGTCCGTCGCCGTGCTGATTCCCCGAGAACAGATCCAGCTCGAATCTGGAGGCGTGGAAGCCTTTCGTTACCTGTTTTCGGAGTTAGGGATGAGCTGGGCTCTCCCCATTGTTGCGGGGGTGACTGATTTTGGAGCCCTCGGCATGATGAGCACCTGGATCATTGGCCCTAGTCGCGGACTGCTGGCTACAGCCCAGGACGGCGAACTCCCCCGCTGGTTCCATAAAACGAACCGCTACAACATGCCCGTATCGATCTTGCTCACGCAAGCATTCATCGTAACGGCTCTCTCCCTGATCTTTTTATTCATGCCCTCCGTGAGCAGCTCTTATTGGGTTTTTTTGGCGCTCTCTGCAATGCTCTACATGTTGATGTATTTATTGATGTTTGCCGCGGCGCTGCGCCTCCGGAAGACGCATCCGCATGCAGATAGAGTGTACAGAGTGCCGGGAGGTAAGTGGGGTATTTGGGTCGTC
The DNA here is from genome assembly GCA_964355615.1 of uncultured bacterium. GTDB lineage: Bacteria > Chlamydiota > Chlamydiia > Chlamydiales > SM23-39 > CAIVVG01. The sequence goes on along the minus strand of CAYHED010000057.1, from coordinate 2,164 downwards.
TCTGCAATGGGCATGCTCGGCTCTGGGTTTGGCTTTTTTATTGGGTTTTTTCCTCCGGCACAGATCAATACCGGGGAGCTATTTACCTTTGAGGCGATTTTAGTGGGCGGGACTGTGTTTTTCACAGTTCTCCCCTTCTGGATTTACTGGTGCCGAAAACCTAGCTGGAAAGCGGGGTAAAAAAAGCGGGGTAAAAAAAATGAACCACAGAGGCGAGAGAGGAGAGGGAGGAAAGCACAGAGAGCAAAAAAGAAATATCCCTGCCGCGAAGCGCGGCAGAAGACGGGGCGCTTTTGTAACTTGCCGCGTTTCGCGGCAGGAGATTCTCTTTTTTGCTCTCGCAAAAAAGAGATTTTTTACCTCTGTGCTTTCCTCCCCTACCTCTCTCGCCTCTGTGGTGAATTTTTTGTCTTTTAACACCGATCCCTTTACACTAGAAGCATGGCATGGGATCAATCAGAACCTTGGTACACCGATTGCGTTGGCGATAAGGGTCACTATTATCACCAAAGCCTCATCTTTCCTCACCTGCTCAAATGGCTCAATGGGGCCCGCTCCCTCCTCGATGTAGGATGCGGTCAGGGCGTCCTCGCTCGCCAGGTCCCTCCGTCTGTCCACTACTGCGGCATTGATGTCACAGAGCCGCTCATCTTAGCCGCCCGGAAGTTGACGACGAGTCCCAACGCTTCCTTTTTCGTGGCTGATGCAGAAAAAGAGTACCCAGTGGAGAAGAAGGATTTCGATGCGGTTTGCTTCATCCTCTGTTTACAAAACATGGAGCATCCGGGGGATGCCATCAAACGGGCTGCTTCCCACTTAAAGAAGGGTGGCAAGCTGGTGATTGTCCTCAATCACCCTTCTTTTCGCATTCCGAGACAGAGCGGGTGGGGCAATGAGGAACACCTGCAATACCGAAAGGTCAATGTCTATATGACTCCTCAGAAAATTCCCATTCAAACGCATCCGAGCAGGGGGAAAGATTCCCCCGTTACTTATACCTACCATTATCCCCTCTCCTCTTATGTGGGTTGGCTGGCTGCGGCGGGCTGCTCAGTCGTTCAGATGGAAGAGTGGTGCTCCGATAAAAAGAGCGAGGGCTCTCAGGCCAAAAAAGAAGATCGTGCGCGTAAAGAAATCCCCCTCTTTTTGGGGCTCGTCGCAAGGAAGGGAGTGTAATATGTGCGGAATTTTTGGTTATTTGGGGCAGCAAGACGCGCTCACCTTGTGTCTGCAAGGGTTGGAGCGGCTCGAATACCGCGGTTATGACTCGACGGGCGTTGCCGGCATCACCTCAAAGGGGAAGATCGCTCTTTGCAAGGAAGCGGGGAAGTTGAGCGAACTTAAAAGGAAGCTCAAACTAAAAAAACTTGAAATTGCCATTGCTCATACTCGCTGGGCCACTCATGGCAAAGTGACCACCGTCAATGCCCATCCCCATCTCGATACGGAAAAAAAAATCGCTCTCGTTCATAACGGGATCATCGAAAATTATGTCCCGCTCCGCGATCAGCTAAAAAAGCAAGGGGTCCCCTTCCTCTCAGAGACCGATTCCGAGGTGATTGTGCAGTTGATCGCAGGTTGCTATGAGGGAGACCTTTTGAAAGCCGTTTGCCAAACGCTCCACCTATTGAAAGGGGCTTTTGCCATCGCAGTGATCCACAGCGACCACCCCGATGAGATCATCGCCGCTAGCCGCGAGTGTCCCCTCTCGATCGGCGTTGGGGAAGGGGCGACAGAGACGATTATCTCGTCAGACCCCAATGCCTTCTTGGGAGCCAATTGGAATGTCCTCTTTTTGCGCAGCGGAGAGATCGCCCGAGCCAAAAAAGGGAGCGTGGAGATTTTTGATCTCGATCTAAAACCGCTGCAGAAAAAAACAGAGCGGATGATCAACGATACGCCGCCGCCCTCTAAAGACGGCTTTCCCCATTTCATGCTCAAAGAGATCTTTGAGCAACCAGCGACCATCCAAAAAGCGCTTTTTGGCAGAGAACATGCACTCGAGCTCAAGGGACTGACCGACGAAGATTTGAAAAACAAATCCCAAGTTTGGTTCGTCGGCTGCGGCACCTCGTATCATGCAGGGCTTTTAGGCTCTATGCTCCTGGAAGAATTTGTCCATATCCCCTCTCATGCAGAAATTGCCTCTGAAGTGCGCTACCGA
>CAYHED010000056.1:0-8749 GCA_964355615.1 uncultured bacterium | reverse complement strand
CTTTCTCGGCTCCCACAATCACTAGATGCAAAGAATGTAACTGATCCCGCGTTGCCACCTGTAAAATCCGCTTGAGAAAAGTCGGAGGGACGATCAATGTGTCCACTTGCCATCGTTGGATCCCAGCTGCCAATTGATAGCTATCCGTAGGATCGGGGGAATAGACAGTTTTCCATCCATAAACCCAAGATAAAATCCCATTCGATGTGAATCCAAAAGAATGAAAGGGGGGAAGAAAACCATAAAAAACATTATCTGGCAAAATAAAGAGAGGCCTCACCATACCATCCAAATTAACCAAGAGGTTCCTGTGAGAAAGAGGCACTCCTTTCGGGGCTGCTTCAGTGCCGCTGGTAAATAAAATTAGAGCGGGGCGATTTTCATCAGGAGAGAGCGCGCGGCAAATCCATTTTGTAGAGCAGTGCGCAAGGAGGGCCCCTCCGATTTTTTGGCTAAGAGTTAGATGAGCGCGAATGTCTTCCAAGAGCTCTATTTGGTCGGCTACAGTACCGAAATCGACATCGGAGAGTCTTTCTAAAAATCTCCAGGAGCTCAAAGCCCTTGTTGCCCCGCTAATCTGCATCATCTGTTCGAGGTAGCGGGGGCCCAAAGTCCAGTTGAGCATCACCGGAATTTTCCCAGCCAAAAGGAGGCCAAAGTAGGTGATGTACGCTCCTGCTGAGGCGGGTAGCAGAATGGCCACTTTCTCTTCAGGAAAAAGACGAAATGCCTGGGCCAATACGAGAGCGGCTTGTCTGGCTTTTCCATAAGTGACAATCCCTGCAGCATCATCGGCGCACGCAGCGAAGGGGGCCAGTGCCTTAGATGCATTGAGAAACACCTCGGGCAAGGTCTTTCCCGGATAAAACCGGCCAGGAGGACGCCCTTTTTCTTCGGGCCAACCGGGTAAGAGGGCTATTTGACGCGCTTCTGTCTGTTTAGACCCTTCTGCTAAACCCAATGCATCCTGAACAGTCTCGACCTGGTCAGGATGGAGTTCCCTTAAGTGGTATGTTTGACCCAAATAAGCCACCAATTCGGCGAGATTGAGAGAGTCCATCCCCAGATCAACACCTAAGCGCATTTCAGGGGAGATCTTAAGATTAGGGGACTTTAAAATCTCCCGAATCGCGGCGTAAATTTTTGATTGCGTAGCCGAAGAAATTTGCTTGGCTACCTCATGATTGCCTTGGCTCGTTTGCACAGTGGGCAGAGTCCGATCCCAAAAATAGTAAGGGATCAGTTGAAGAGGCTCTGGACCATCCCTATTATACCAATTTTCCAAGTACTGATTGAGCTCTGCTCGGGTGGCTGACCGAGGAAAATCACTGGGCTCAGATTGTAGCTCAATTTCTACGGGGCGGCGCGGAGTAAAAAAGAGAAGGTTTTTAAGTAAGATCTTCACTCCGTTCCGAAGGGCCGTGACTAAGTTGGGAGAAGAGCCTTGGAGCGCCTTGGAAAAACTACTTCCCCATAACCCCCTGGTCCTGACCAAAACTACATTGGCTTCAGGACACTGCTCCACTAAGCGATGCAAGCCGGCATTTCCCTGTAGAGACTCAATCCCACTTTTTTTTAACTTTCCCGACGAGTATAAAAGAACATTCTCCCCCCTCTTTAAAGCAGCAGCCACTTGGGCAAACACCCTCTCAGCTTTCCTAGTTTTAAATTGATTGACCGAAGTTTCCACATCAGGAATGGGAAATGCCTTTAACATCCTTGTGAACCACCCTACTACAGGGGTTCGATGGACGAACTCGACCACAACGGGGCGCATGTGAAATTTGGGCCAAAGCCAGGCGGCGAGAATGGGGGGATCGCAGTGAGCAACGTGATTGGGGAGGAAGAGAAACCCGCCCGAGCGTTGTTTGGATAATTGGGCAGGTGCCTTGATGGTGAGGCGGTAACGAAGGGAAAGAACGAACCGGTAGAGCCAAAACATAGTTTGATTGTACCATCAAGCCTATTTTTTGGAAATAGTTTATACCCAAATAACTTTAAGAGTTGGTTTTTGGCTGCGTCGGGTTTACCCCATAATTTCCGTTCTCACTCGCGTCTTGCCCGAGGGCAATGGCCGCTCGCTCCGAACAAAAATTCTGGGGACCCTCCTTGCCAAATTCCCAACTCTTCAAGTTGTTTGGGTATAACGCGACTTTATTTATCGAGGACGAAGTTGCAACCGTGCGGAGTCAGATGGAACGTCGTATCATCGATCTTTCGGAGGAAATTGGCCTGAGCCAAATGCTTCACAATGTTTTTAGCTGCAGTCTCCTTCAAACCCACCGCTTTGCCGACCCCTCGATAGTCGATCGGTAAATAGGGATCGCCGCTCTCCATCGCGATCTGGTAGAACTTTGCCATGAGCTGTTCGTCGGGTGTTGTTCCTTTCTGGTTCATTTTTTCTTCAACCTCGCTCCTTTGGGGGTGTCTTCAATCACAAACCCGCGCGCTACAATGGCGTCGCGCATCTGATCGCTCAGAGAGAAGTTTTTCTCTTTGCGGGCTTTTTCGCGCGCGGCTAAAAACTGGGCGACATCGTCGGGGATCTGTTCTTCTTTTTTTTGGAGTGGCAGGACGCCGAGTACCTGATCCCAAGCTGTCAGCTGCTCTAGAGCTTTTTTTGCCTCTTTGGCTCCCAACGTCTTTGCATCGGAGAGGGCATTGAGCTCTCGCACCCAGTCAAAGAGGGCGGCGAGGGCAGATGAGATATTGAGGTCATCGGCGAGAGCTGCTCGGAAGCCTCGATCGGCCTCTTCTCTCTCTGCTGCGCCGGCTGAGCTCTCCCCTTCTACGGTTTTGAGCCGTTCGATCAGGTCGGAGAGTCGCTGCAAACTGGCTCGAGCGGCAAGCAACCCGTCGAAGGTGAAATTGAGCTGGGTCCGGTAGTGGGTGGAGAGGAGGAGGTAGCGGACCTCTTCTCCCGAATACCCTTTTGCGAGAAGGTCGCGGAGGGTGTAAAAATTGCCTAAACTCTTGGACATTTTCTTATGGTCGACGAGGAGGTGTTCTACGTGGACCCAGTGGCGGACAAAGAGTTTGTCCGAAAAGGCCTCTGACTGGGCGATCTCATTTTCATGGTGGGGGAACATGTTATCGACACCGCCGCAGTGGATGTCGATGGTGGGGCCTAAAATGTCCATGGCCATCGCGGAGCACTCGATGTGCCAGCCGGGGCGTCCGGGGCCAAAGGGGCTCTCCCAAAAGAGGTTTCCGTCGCGGGTGGGATCGTACGCCTTCCAGAGGGCGAAATCGGAGACGCTGTCTTTCTCATATTCGTCATTCTCACCCGATGCGTTGACTTTGAGATCTTGGCAGCAAATGTGGGAAAGGCGGCCGTATTTGGGGAAGCGGGCTAAAGAAAAGTAGATGCTCCCGTGCTCGCCTCGGTAAGCGACTCCGTCATCAAGCAACTTTTGGATGATCCGGATCATTTGTGGGATGTAGTCGGTGGCTGCGGGGTAGTGCTCGGCTCGCTCGATGTGGAGGCGGTCCAAATCCTCAAAAAAAGCGACGCCAAAGGGGTGGGTAAATTCTTTAAGGGGCACTTTTTTAGCGAGAGCGCCTCGGATTGTTTTATCGTCGATATCGGTTAAGTTCATCGCCTGCTCGACGGAAAAGCCGAAAAAGCGGAGCGAGCGGCGCAAGAGGTCTTCAAACACGTAGGTGCGGAAATTGCCGATATGGGCAAAGGCGTAAATCGTCGGTCCGCAGGTGTACATCTTGAGGGCGTGCCCCTGAATAGACTCTTTTTCACGAGTCTCTGTATTGAATAGTTTTAGTTGCATAGCGTCTTGAGTTGCCGATAGTTCATTTTTCCGGTTCCCAGTACGGGGAGCTCGGCCACTTGCTGGACTGCGAATACTTTGATGAGCCGGCTGAGTCCATACTCAAACAGGGTTTCGTTGGCTTTGTCTTTGTCCAAGGGGAAAGTAGTGAAAAGAAAAAGTTTTCCGGGGGCCCCTTCGACGACGGCGAGCGATTGGCGATCTACTTTTAACTGAGTGCTTAAGGCATCTTCGATGACTCCCAAGCTGATCATTTCGCCGCCGATCTTGATGAACCTTTTCAAGCGGTCGGTCAGGATCAAAAATCCATCTGGATCGAGATACCCCACATCTCCGGTTCGGTACCACTGCTGATTTTGGATCGTTATAAAGGGGGAGGAGACGTTCCCGAGGTAGCCGTGGAAGATGTTGGATCCTCTCAAGCAAATTTCTCCTGGAGCACCCGGCGCTAAAAGTTCGGATGTCTCGGGGTGGATGGTGCAGAGCTGGGAGCAGTCCATCAGCTTGCCGACACCTCTCGCGGGAATGTTGTGCCGATTGATAGAGACTCCGGGTGAGCCTTCGGTGACTCCATACCCTTCGAGAATCCCTGCGGGGAGTTTCCATTCGGCGACTTTAGTATAGAGTTCGGGAGGAGTTTTTTCCGCCCCTGTGACAAAATAGCGGACGGAGAGGAGCTGTTCTCTTTTGGCCACGCTGAAGAGCCCTTTGAGAAAACTGGGGGCAAAGCAGGTATAGGTCACTTTCCAATGGTCGATGTCTTGAGCCAGGGTCACTGCATCTTTTGGATCGGCGTAGAATACGGCTCTCATCCCGATGAAGATCGGGTAGAGCCCTGCAGGACCAAATCCAAAGGAGTGAAAGGGGGGCAATACGCCGTAAAAAATGTCGTCCGATGCAAGGGGAAGCGCTCGCAAACCAGAGCGCAAATTAGACAAAATATTGTCGTGGGAAAGGGGGACCCCTTTTGGAACGGCCTCTGTGCCGCTGGTAAAGAGGATCACAGCGGGAGAATCGGGATCGATCTGATGGAGCCCTAACACCCGGCAAATAAGTTTTGGAGGGCAGAAAGAGAGGAAAAGGCCCTTCAATTTCATCTTGAGAGAAATTCCCTTGCGAACATCCTCCAAAAAGACGATCTGACCTACCGTAGCGCCAAAATCGACGTAAGAGAGGCGGTCTAGAAAACGCCAAGAGCTCAAAATGGTCTTGGCCTCGGCAAGCTTCATCATCTCTTCTAAATATTTGGGGCCGAGCGTCCAGTTGAGCATGACAGGGACTTTTCCAGCGAGATGGAGGGCCAAGATCACTACATAAGCGCCGACCGAGGCAGGGAGCATCACAGCGATATTTTTTTCAGGGATTTGAGCTAAAGAGCGCGATAAGACAAGCGCTGACATTTTCAGTTTTTTGTAGGACAAAATACCCGCAATATCATCGGCGATAGCTTGGGCAGAGCCCATCTTTGAGCAGCCGTTTAAAAACACCTCTGGAAAGGTCTTCCCTTCAGGGAAAAGGGAGTTGGGCGCTTCCCTTCTTTAGCCCATTGATGAAGATGCTGTTTTTCGGCACTCGCCTGACTCTTTTTTTCTTGGTGCACAGCTGCCAGGCACACCTCTTCGACCGTTTCCACTTGGTCGGGGTGGATGTTCTGAAGGTCGTACTGATTCGTCAGGAAAATGATCAGCTCGGCGATATTGAGAGAATCCATCCCCAGATCCTTGGACAAACTCATCTCCAAAGAGATCTTGTGCTCAGGAGCGTCCAAAAGCCGTCGGATCTCCCGCGCCACTGCTTCTTGAATCTCTTGTGGGATAGCCACATTTCCATTCTGTTTAGGGGCAAAGACCTCTTTTTCAGCAAGCCTTGGAGGGGTTCGGTCCCAGAAGTGAGTCGGCACCAAAGTGAGAGGGTCTTCTTTCTGGTTGTACCAGTTTTCTAGATAGCGATTGACCCCAAGGCGGCTCCCATTGGGGGAAAAATCAGGCGGTGCTACGGACAGTTCAATGACGACCCTGCGGCGAGGGGTGAAAAAGATCCCGTTTTGCAATAAAGTTTTGGCTCCCCGAAGGAGCTCGCGCCACAATTGGGGATACCGCCCATGCCAAAACCCGCGAGAAAAACGGCTCCCCCAAAGGCCCGTCGTCCGTATCAGCAAGATACTGACCCCCTCGCAGCTCTGAAGGATTTCTTGCGTTCCAGAAGCCCCCCCTAAATTTTCTTTGGAGGTCGCCTTGAGACTGCCGCCTGGATAAATAACGAAATTATCTCCCTGATGCAACCCCCCTACAATTTTTTGAATCGCCCGGCGAGCGCTGAGGATCTTGAGCTGGTTGACAGAGGCGTCGAGGCTCGGGATCGGGACCCCTCCGACCTTCTGGATGAACCAGGAGACACCCGGCATGCGGGCCACATACTCGGCCACGACAGGGCGAAAACGGAACCGATTCCATAGGTAGAAGAACCCAATCGCGGGGTCTATGTAAGCGGGGTGATTGGGGAGGAAAAGAGTTTTTTTGAGCCCTTTGGGGATAGGGGTCAGCTCACGGACCTCCACGCGATAGCGGAGAGACATCACAAAACGGCCCAAAAAAGAAACTAACCAAACGACCCAGCTCATACCCGACCTATTCTCGCCGACTGGACAGAATTCTTGCAATCAATTATACCTAAAAATTTCCTTAACACCAAAAAGGAGTGTAGTAAATGGTCAGAGAAGTGAACGGTTCAAGGGGAACTCCAGGAGTTCCAAAAGTAGGTAGTAAGCGGGGAGTTTCCGAGGAAGTCCTTGATACAGTGACGAAAGTACGCAAAGTGGCACAGACGCTGGAGCAACCCCTCACCCGAACCTTTAGACGGACAACCGACCCAACAGTCGCAAAGGTTGCGCAAACTCATGGTCTTGTGACAAAGCGCGGCATCAAGTCTAAATGAGGAGAGGAGTTTTCCAGTTGGTAAAACGGCTCCACATCGATCTTGAGTCCTTCGTCAAACTTGACTAGGAGCTCTTCGGGAGACAAGGCGTTCATATGGGGGTTCCCCGTTCGGGAAACCACATTGAGCGGTATGTTGATTACTTTCGACTGCTCGAAGTAGAGTCCGACTGCTTTTTTGGGCCAGTAATCTCTCGCCCAAACGAACTCCAAGCTATTGGGCGTCTGGAACTTCATTTTTTCAAACGCTTCTCGGATCGCGGACTTAGAGTACACTGTGAGGTCGAGCGTGTTGGGGAACCTCCAGTCGGCTAGCCCTAAGCTCAAATCCCAAGCATAGACCCCGTCGGCCACTTTTACGCTAGGTGGCACGGGCTGCTCTCGATTGGCTTGGTAGGAGTAGTGGATATTTTTCCCCAGCCGTAAATAGACCCCGTAGCCCTGAGTCCGGTCGAGTAGCTGGCCGCACTGCTCTAAATCGACAAAGTCTTTTACAATCAGGTCATCTACGCCCATCACGACATACGGATTGGGAGAGCCAAACACGAGGTTGAGTACGTGAGGCTTAAAATCTTTTTTTGGCTGCTTAGACTGAGCCACGAAAGTCGCTTGGGGAAAGTCTCGCGCCACTTTTTCATAGCCGGCGGCAAAAGCGGGGGTATCGGCGCGGTACAATACAGAGAGCTTTGCCACGCCGGTCACATAGCGGGAGACCGATTCCAAGCAAGCGTAGAGTTGGAGCGGGCGATTGTAGGAAAAGAGGACTAGATCGACCTGATGGCCCGCTTTAGGCTGGGGAAATTGGACGAGAGGATCGTAATGGGCAGGTAGAGAAGAGGGGTTAACAGGAGAGGGAGAGGCGCTGTTGACGAAGAAGAGAGGGCGCGCTGTTTTACGCAAGCGACCTCCTGCTAATTTGGCAAGGGGGGTGAGATAGCCGTTTTTATCTCGGATAAACTCCCCATTTTGAAAGAGGTCGGGTAACCTGATCTGTTTAAAAAGCCCCGCGTAAAAAGCCGAGATCTGTGGGCTCATCCTCTTCTCATAGCTCGGATAAGCGATCTCTCCTCCCTGCACGGTCCACACATCGGGGTTTTGGTAGAGCTCATTCATGGAATTCAACTGGGAGGGGTGCACCAGCCAATCTTTTGCGTCGAGCGGAATTGCGATCTCTCGATCGAGGCAGTGGTCGATGGCGCGGTAGAGAGATCCCACGGGACCGATCTTTTCCTCATTGCGCATCAAAATCACCCGCCCCTCTTGCCCGGTTGCCACCACAAATCCGCGCATTTTTTCAAATGTGCCATCTGTAGAGGCGTCGTCGACCAAGACAACGCGGTAGTGTTCGTACTCTTGGGCGAAAATGGAGCGCAGGGAGCGCTCGCACCAAAAAGCGTTATTGGAAGCATAGACGATGAATACAAACGGCTTGTACTCTACTAAGGGGAAATTCTTTTCAGGTTGCACGCTTAAACGGATCTCTTTTTTCGACGGATGTCCCATCCAGAATCCCAAGGAGACGGAAGAGAGAGCGAGGAAAAGAAAAAACAGACGCATGAGTTACAACTCCTCGAGAAGGGTTGGGGCAAATAGAGTCAATAGAGGCTCATAGGGCGTTTGGCTGCGGACAAATTTTTCACAGCGCACCTGAGCATCGCTACTTTCAGAGCGGACCCTTTCCCGATTGTGAATATAGAGCACCTCAGGAGTGTAGTGAAAATGGCTTTTTGCGAGCTCTAACATCGGAATCATGTAAGCCAAGTCGCCACTTGCCGGTAGATATTTCCCCTGCTGGACAAAATCGGCCTCTTTGATTTTTTTAAACAAGAGCGCATAAAACGTCTTGAGGTGGGTAGCGACAAAGGGGTGCCCCCGAAAGCCACTCTCCTCCACATCCTCTTTTTTAAAGGGTTGGGCAGGCCCCCGTTCGAAAGAGGGAAAATCGAGCGACTGCCCATAGGTGAGCCAAAGATCGGGATCGGCGTAGTAAGAATTGAGCTTTTGCAGCACCCACTCATGAGCGAGCCAGTC
>CAYHED010000055.1:0-8990 GCA_964355615.1 uncultured bacterium | reverse complement strand
GATGCGCGATTCCAATGCGATCATCCGCTCTGTTGCGATCCAGATGGCCCCCTCTTACCGCGATGCGGCGCTCAAAGATGAGATCGAGCGGCTGATGGTCGAGGAAAAAATTTGGATGGTGCGCCTCGAGGTAATCAAAGCGGTGGGAGCTCTCAAGCTCCGCTCACTAACGCCCGCCCTCAAACAGCTTGTCCAATCGGAAAAAACCACTTATGAAGAGCGCCACTTTGCCATCGGTTCGTTGTTGGAAATGTATGAGACGATCTCTCCCGAGGAGTTTCTTAAGTTAGCCAAGAGCAATCGGGCAGGATTGCGCCATTTGGCGTGCTCGATCGTGGCCCACTTGCAAGTCACCTGGGCCAAAGAGGCGATTTTAAACCTCGTCCAAGACTCTCATCGAGATGTGAGGGTCGCCGCCTTAAATACATTTGCCCTTTGTTACCGCCACGGAACATCGGTGGCTGAAGCGAAAGATATCTTGCGCCTGCGCCTTGAAGATAGCGATCCTACTGTAGCCATCACGGCAGCGTGGGTGGCGTTTTTGATGGAGCCCTCTTGGGGCGAGCCGTTTTTGGCTCAGTGGCTAGGAGATAGTTTGCCCGAAAACAGACGCCTTGCCGCCGCCGCTTTAGCCGCTGCGGGACCTAAGGGCGTGACTCTATCAGAAAAAACTCTTAAGGAGAGCGCCGATCCTTACGTGAAGGCCAACGTCGCTTTAGGGCTCCTCGGCCACCGAACGAATGTGACCGCTTCGGCCGATTTTCTCTACGAGTTTTTGCAGACGGAAAAGAGGATGTGGATGTGGGACAATCGCTTAAACCCGCTCTTCCAAACGCTCGCTCCCAGCCAAATCCGCCACGTCGACCAAATCCCCAATTACCCAGAAGCGATCGACCAAATGACCCGGCTCCAGCTCGTTTCGATGCTCGCCCTTGTCGACGATCCGCGCGCAGTACCCGCCTTGAAAACATTTTTGCAAAGAAAGGGCTGGGGCGTGACCGGTGTTGCTGCCGCAACCTTGCTCCAAGAAGGGGATGAGGGCGCTCTAGAAGGAGTGCGAGAGCTCCTCTCCGACTCCGATGCAAATGTCCGTCTCCAGGCCTGTTTAGTCCTCGCCTTTTACGGGCGCGATGAGACGGTGCTGCGCGAATTGCAAGGAGCTTATGCAGGAGCTGAGCATGAGAAAAAACTCCACATCCTCGAAGCTTTGGGAAGAATCGGCCACCCCGACTCTTTTAGTTTTTTGGTCTCCATATTGAACGAACCCTTTCCCATTTTACGCGTGGCCGCAGCGGCTGCCCTAATCCAGAGTTTAAGCCGATGAAAAAAAGAATTTTGGAAGCACAAGAACACCTTCGGAGTGGCAGGCTAGACGGATGGCTCCTCTACGATTTTCACAAAAACAACGACCTCGCTCACCTGTTTCTTCAAATCCCCCCCGACCAGATGACGACCCGTCGCTTTTTTTACTGGATCCCTCAAGAAGGGGAGCCGGTGAAACTCGTCCACGCCATCGAGGCTCATGTCCTCGACTTGTGGCCCGGGGAAAAGAGGATTTTTTCCTCTTGGCAGTCATTGGAAAAAGAGCTGGGAGCGATCCTTGCGGGGAACAAAAAAGTCGCTATGGAGTACTCTCCTAGAAATCGGATCCCCTACGTCTCCAAAGTCGATGCAGGGACTGTCGATCTGGTCCGCTCCTTCGGAGTCGAGGTGGTCAGCTCCGGATCGTTCTTGCCCCATTTTACCGCCGTGATCAACGGGAACCAAGCCCAAAGCCACATCCGGGCCGGACAAGCCCTCGACCAAATCGCTCGCGATACTTGGGTTTGGCTCGGAGAAAGACTCAAAAAAGGGCAATCGGTCCTCGAGTACGACGTGCAACAAAAAATCGTCGCCGATTTTGCCTCGCGCAACCTCATCACACAGTCGCTCCCGATCGCCGCCGTGAACGGCCACAGCGCCGATCCCCACTACATCCCCCAAAAAGAGGGGTCCGCCCCGATCCGGAAAGGGGACTTCATCCTCATCGACCTATGGGCTAAAGAGCCCCAGGTTGGAGCCGTTTTCGGAGACATTACCCGCGTTGCCGTCGCAGCAGATAAGCCCTCCTTGCGCCAGCAAGAGGTGTTTTCAGCCGTCCGCCAAGCCCAAAGGGCTGCCACCGAGCTCGTAAAAAACCGCTTTGCCGCAAAAAAGGCTGTATTTGGGTATGAAGTGGACGACGCCGCCCGCGAAGTGATCCGCAAAGCCGGCTATGGGGAATATTTTATCCACAGAACAGGCCACAGCATTGAAGTTCACCTTCACGGCAGCGGCGCCCACATGGATAATTTAGAGATGCACGACGAGCGGCCGATCCTCCCCGGAACCTGCTTTTCGGTCGAGCCGGGAATTTATCTGCCGGACGAGTTTGGCGTCCGGCTCGAATACGACCTCTACATCCACCCCGACGGCACTGTTGAAATCACCGGCGGGGAGCAGGACGCAATCACGCTACTCCTATGAGATGCAATGCGTGGGAGCGTGTTATGGGGGTCTCAATGTTATGAGGGTTTTCCCTGATCGCATCGAGGACATCGAAATTCTCTATCAAAGCCACGACCTTCAGGAGGAGCGTTCTGTGTAGAGCTTTATCTAGGGGCTTCTCTCGAGCCTCCGCTTTCGCCTTCCCGATCTCACTTTGGTAATAGTCCATGCGGGCTTGTAGGAACTGCTGATCCGCCTGCCCCACACCCTCTAACGCCACTTCCACTCCCCTTTCTACCCTAGCTTGGGCCTGGTGCTCCTCTGCTTGCTTAGAGAAGTGTGAGGCGCTCGCCTCAGCGACTAACCATCCCACTGTGGGAAGCATCGGGGAGATGGGGAGGGCAACGACCTTGGTGAAGATGCAGATGACGAGGACCTGTAGCACAAACTTGACCACCGCAGCGACCTTGTGTGCCAAGTCATAGAGTCTATAAGATTTTTCGTGGCTTGCAGCCAAGACCCTTGGGTCTTGGGTACATAGTGGGTGAAATGTTGCATTCATGATTTATTCTCCGTGAGGCACCGCAGTGCCTCTTGTTTCATTTTTAAATGGATAGAACTAAGACCATGGGAGCGGTTCGGGGAGAGGCTCGCGTAAATCCCGAGCTCCTCTAGAAATAAAGGGGGCTGGGCCAAGACCGTTTCAGGAGTTTCCCCGCTGTAGACCTCGATGAGCAGAGCCGCCAGCCCAGCGGAGATCAGCGCGTCGGCGGTCGCAGTAAAAAATATCTTCCCCCCCACGCACTCTCCTCTCAAATACAAAGTACTCTGGCAGCCGGGAACCTTTCGTTCCGGCGTCTTCCACTCTCCTAAAAACGGGGGGAGGGCCCGGCCCATCTGCATCAGGGCGTCGTACCGCTTTTCCGGCGCCCCCATCGCACCGAATTTATTTTTGAGTTTCTCGATCTTCTTCAAAAAATTGCTCATATCGAGAAAAATCATAGGTGAAAAGATCTTTTTTTCTCCAGGGAAAAAAAGTGGGGGTTGACATAAATACCCTAAGTATAGTTTCATAAGAAGCATTTCCAAGCCAAAAGCACTATGTCGAAAGAAGAAACGATCAAAATGGAAGGCAAGGTTGAAGAACTCTTGCCGAATATGACCTTTAGCGTTGTCCTCGAAAACGGGATGCGCGTCATTGCCCACATTAGTGGAAAAATGAGAATGCGCAATATTCGCGTTTACGTGGGGGACGGAGTTACTGTTGAGATGTCTCCTTACGATTTGACCAAAGCACGTATTGTGTATCGTCAAAAGTAGGAAGGGGTTGGAAAAAAAGGTTGAAAGAAACACCCAAGTACCTTAAGCTTTCAAGCTTTCGGATGCCCAGGTAGCTCAGTGGTAGAGCACTTGCATGGTAAGCAAGTGGTCGTAGGTTCGATTCCTATCTTGGGCAAGTAAAAGAAATTCTAGAGCCTATACGGAGGATGTTAAATGGCAAAAGAAGCATTTCAAAGAAAGAAACCACACGTTAACATCGGTACGATCGGCCACGTCGACCATGGTAAAACAACGCTGACAGCGGCGATCACAAACGTACTGGCCAAAAAAGGCCACGCTAAGTTTCGTGACTACGCCTCAATCGATAATACCCCCGAGGAAAAAGCTCGCGGGATTACGATCAACGCGACCCATGTTGAGTATGAGACCGATAAGCGTCACTATGCTCACGTCGACTGCCCTGGTCACGCCGACTACGTCAAAAACATGATCACAGGTGCCGCTCAGATGGACGGCGCGATCCTCGTTGTTGCAGCGACCGACGGTCCTATGCCACAAACGAAAGAACACATTCTCTTGGCTCGCCAAGTGGGTGTTCCTGCGGTCGTCGTGTTCCTCAACAAGATGGACATGATCGGCAAGGGAGACGAAGAACTCGTCGAACTCGTCGAGATGGAACTCATGGAGCTCCTCGAAGCAAAAGGCTACAAAAACGTGCCGATTATCCGCGGCTCCGCTTTGAAAGCCCTCGAAGGAGATCCTCAGTACGTAAAAGCCATCGAGCAATTGATGGACGCGGTCGATGAGAAGATCCCGACACCTGTTCGCGAAGTTGAGAAGAAATTCTTGATGCCGATCGAAGACGTGTTCTCTATCTCTGGCCGAGGAACTGTCGTTACAGGTCGCGTTGAACGCGGTCGCGTAAAAACGAACGACAAGATCGAACTCGTCGGAATTCGAGAAACTCGCGAAACTGTTGCAACTGCTCTTGAGATGTTTAACAAAACACTCGACGAAGCTCTTGCAGGAGAAAACGTCGGTATCCTCCTCCGAAGTATTGAGAAGAACGATGTCGAGCGCGGGATGGTTCTCGCAGCTCCTGGCACCTGCACTCCTCATACCAAGTTCAAAGGGACGATCTACGTTCTGAACAAAGATGAGGGCGGCCGCCATAAGCCGTTCTTCACAGGCTACAGACCTCAGTTCTATTTCCGCACAACAGACGTAACAGGAACTGTTACTCTCCCAGCGGGAACAGAGATGGTGATGCCTGGAGATAACGTCGAACTCGAAGCAGAACTCATCCACCCAATTGCGATGGAAGAGGGAATGCGCTTTGCGATCCGCGAGGGTGGCAGAACGATCGGCGCCGGTACCGTTTCTAAGATCTTGAAGTAAGGTATGGAAAAAGCGGGGAGGAATCCCCGCTTTGGAAGGGTGTGTAGCTCAGTTGGTAGAGCAGCGATCTCCAAAGTCGCCGGTCGGGGGTTCGAGTCCCTCCGCACTCGATTTAAAAAGGATTGAACATGACAGTGTCCACAATGATAGACAGTAAAAAAAAGAAAGCGTCCTACTTCAGAGAAGTGTTGAACGAACTGAAAAAGGTCTCCTGGACGTCAAAGGGTGAGTTAATCCTTTGCACGAAGGCTGTCATCATTGCCACTTTCATCTTTGGTTTTGGAATTTATATTGTCGATCTCGGCATTCGGAGCATGTTGGAATTGGCCACAGCTCTCGTTCGAGCGGTATTCGGGTAAACTATGCATAAATGGTATGTCGTCCAAGTATTGTCTGGCCACGAAAGAAAAGTGAAAAAGGCACTCGAAGAGTACCTTCACGCTAAAAAAATGGCCGACGATATCGTCGAAATTTTAATTCCCACGGAAAACGTGGCGGAAGTAAAGCGCGGGCAACAAAAAGTCAGCGAAAAACGGATGTGGCCCGGTTACCTTCTGGTAAAGATGAATTTCCATGACGAATCTTGGGCCTATGTCAAAGACACCCCAGGAGTCATCGATTTCTTAGGAGGGGAGAAGCCTATGCCTCTCTCTGATAAAGAGATCGGCGATATCATGAAAGAACTCGAAGACAGACAAAAAGGAATTGTGCAAAAGCACAAAGTGGATATAGGCGATCGAGTGAAGATCAACGATGGAGTCTTTGTGAACTTCGTCGGTACTGTCACCGAAGTCAACCACGAAAAGGGCCGCCTGAGCGTCACCGTCTCCATCTTCGGACGAGACACACGCGTAGACGACCTGGAATTCTGGCAAGTTGAGCAGGCAACTGCGGACAATGCTAGCTAGGAACGAATTGAGGAGGGTGTCATAGAGACACCCGCTAACACTCAAGAAAAAGGAAAAAAATGGCAAAAAAAGTAGTAAAAGTCATTAAACTGCAGATACCTGCAGGGAAAGCTAACCCCGCGCCCCCTATCGGCCCAGCCCTAGGATCTGCCGGGATTAACATCATGGCTTTCTGTAAAGACTTCAATGCGAAGACACAAGATCGAGCGGGCGATATTCTCCCCGTCGAGATCACCGTCTTCCATGACAAGTCTTTCACGTTCATCACGAAACAGCCCCCTGTATCGCGGATGATCCTCAAGGAGCTTGGAATCGAATCGGGTTCCAAAATACCTAACCGAGACAAGGTCGGCAAGCTGACCCGCACTCAGGTAAAGAAAATCGCCAAAGCAAAAATCGTTGATATGCGCATCGTAACTGAAGCCGCAGCGGAAATGATGGTGATGGGAACTGCACGCTCTATGGGCGTAGATATTGTGGAGGGTTAATGGCACATAGATCAAAAAGAATGAAGCAGATCGATCAGCTCGTCGGCCCTGCCAGAACTTACTCCCTCGAAGAGGCCATTGAGCTCTTCAAAAAATGTCCAGTGACCAAGTTCGATCAATCGGTCAATGCCGCTCTTAAAGTAGGCGTCGATGTGAAAAAATCGGACCAGCAAGTCCGCGGCACCGTTTCCCTCCCTCACGGCACAGGTCAAAAGATCTTAGTCGCTGTGATCGCGAAAGGGGACAAAGCCAAGGATGCTCAGGCCGCAGGAGCCGATTTTGTTGGAGCAGAGGACCTCGTCGAGAAAATCAAAGCGGGATGGACCGACTTCTCCGCTCTGATCACGACCCCCGATATGATGAGGGAAGTGGGTAAGCTCGGTAAAGTGCTCGGACCTCGCGGTCTGATGCCTACCCCTAAAGCGGGTACCGTGACGACAGACATCGCCAAGGCAGTCAAAGAGATCAAGGCAGGTAAGGTTGAGTTCAAGGTCGATAAGACTGGCAACATCAACAATGCAGTTGGGAAAATATCCTTTTCCAAAGAGTCATTGTTGGAAAACCTCATGTCTCTCTTTCAGGGAATCGCACGGGCAAAACCGGCGAGCTCTAAAGGGGTCTTCTTTCGCTCTCTGTACCTTTCGACAACGATGGGTCCAGGTTTGAAAATCGATCTTCAATCTGTAGCAGTGAACTAAGGGAGAATCATGAGAGCCGAAAAAGAACTTCTCTTAAATGAAATCAAGCAGAAGATCGATGCCTCAAAAGGGATGATCGTTGCAAAGTACGATCGCTTAGAACCCAATCTCTCTTGGCGTATGCGCGAGCAGGTCGCTAAAGAAGGGGGCCAGTTCAAAGTGGTCGGAAAGCGGGTCTTTCTCGCCGCTGCAAAGCAAGCGGGGATCCAATTTGATGTGGATCTTCTCCAAGGTCATATTGGCGTTGTGTTTGTGTCTCAAGTAGATGCAACCAGCACCATCAAAGCATTTTGCAAGTTCTCCTCAGAAAACGGAGATCTTCTCAAAGTCCTTTGTGGCCAATTGGAAGGGAAAATTGTCCCCGGCGCAGAAATCGATACATTATCGAAGCTGCCCAGCTTGAACGAAATGAGGGCTCAGTTCCTCAGTCTCTTGGTATCGCCCATGTCGCAAACATTATCCGTCTTAGAGGCGAAGGTCAAATCCCAAGAAGCAATAAATCAATAGATCTAGGAGATAGAAAACCATGACACAAGTATTAGAAGATCTCGTCGAGAAATTGAGCCACCTGTCCGTGCTCGATATGGCGAAACTCAAAACCAAATTAGAAGAAAAATGGGGCGTAACCGCAGCCGTGGCTGTAGCCGCAGCTCCAGCTGGCGCCGCTGCCGCAGCTCCTGTTTCAGACGCAACAGACTTCAAAGTCTCTTTGGAAGCTGGAATCCCTGATGACAAGAAAATCAGCGTGATCAAAGCCGTTCGCGAAGTGACCGGTCTGGGCCTGAAAGAAGCAAAAGACCTCGTTGAGGGAGCTCCTAAAGACCTAAAACCGACCGCTCCCAAGGCCGAAGCTGAATCCATTAAGCTGAAGATCGAAGCTGCAGGTGGTAAAGTAAAATTAACAGCACTGTAAAAAAAATACAGAGTTGGTTATAGTATCAGTGCAGGAGTTGCCCTAGAGCAGCTCCTGTGCGTTTGTTTTTTTTCTGGAATCTTAGAGTTAGGAGCGAGCCCCCATGCTACAAAGACCCCCAAAACGGGTGAGTTTTCGAGAGAGAGAGGAGATCATCGATCTTCCCAACCTGATCGAAATTCAGATTAAGTCCTACAATCAGTTCCTTCAGTCCCACCTGTTGCCCCACGAGCGGACCAACATCGGATTGCAGGAGGTTTTTACCGAGCTCTTTCCCATCAAATCCTATGATGAGAAGACTGTTTTAGAATTTCTCTCCTACAACCTAGGCGTTCCAAAATATTCTCCCGAGGAGTGCATTCGCCGCGGGATCACTTACAACGTCACTCTCAAAGTCCGCTTCCGCCTGACCGATGAAACCGGCATCAAGGAAGAAGAAGTCTACATGGGGACAATCCCTGTAATGACCGATAAAGGGACATTCATCGTCAATGGCGCCGAAAGGGTCATCGTCTCTCAACTCCACCGCTCTCCTGGTATCGCCTTTGAGCAAGAAAGGCACTCCAAAGGGACCATGCTCTACTCCTTCCGCATCATCCCTTATCGCGGTAGCTGGCTAGAGGCTTCCTTTGACAGCAACGACCTCGTCTACATCTACATCGATCGAAAAAAACGACGTCGCAAAATCCTCGCTTCTACCTTTATCCGCACATTGGGCTACTCCACTGATGCCGATATCATAGAAGAATTCTTTGAAACAGTGAAAGTGAAGATCAAATCAGAAAAAGACTTCGTCAAGCTCGTCGGAAAAATTCTGGCAGAAGATGTCGTCGATGAA
>CAYHED010000054.1:0-9053 GCA_964355615.1 uncultured bacterium | reverse complement strand
AGCCCTCTCCAATCATCCACTTGGTGTTGAGTCCAATCTCAGGACCAACGCCCCAAGAGTGGGTGCCATCACGCACAGTGTATGTGCCTGCGGTTCCGCTAGCAGATCCGGTAGAACCGTCATTGACAAATATCGCTTTACGATACTGTCTGATCCAAGCGCCTCTTGCGCCAATGTAAGGACGGACTTTGAAATCGGTTCCTACATAGCCCCAGCGACCCATGTTTGTATCCACCAGATCTATTCCTAAACGCCATTTTGAAGAAGCAGTGTTATAGAGCTGTGTAATGACGTTAAGGGCAGCACTCGGAGCACCGACCTGAGGAACAAGCCCTGTTCCGTTGTCTGTTGATTGACCGTTAGAGCGAGTTGTTTGTGAGCTGCGGAACCGGGTGTATTCACTTGCGAAGTCCCAGTTGTCGTGTTTAGCAGCGGCCCAACCAGCACCCACTTTAAAGCCGGGTTTGTAGCCAGTCGCTTGCTGAACAGCCTGACCTTGCCAGCCATTGGTCGTGATGGAAGCGGTGTTCTGTGAAAGGGCGATTTCCATGTTGTCTTGGATCGGTTGCCAGTAGATGAAGCTCGCATCTACCCAGACGTCCCAAGCGCAGCGAGTGTCTGTTCTAGCAGGGGCATTGTAAGCAGCCAGGGTAGGCGCTTTCAGGGTTGCTGGGCATGTTTTTACGCAGCAATTTTTTGGTTTTGGTTCGCAAGATTTGCTATCTTGACCAAACACGGACGTAGCTACGAGCAGCGATGCCACAATCCAGGGCTTAGTTCTTGTCAGTATATTCAGCATGTGAATGCTCTCCATTTTTTGCACAATTGTTCAGCTGTCGCTCGATTTTTCGTAGCGTTGCTATCATGTCGTAACGCGATCGCCCGTCATTCGAGATAGAGATCGAGTCACATTTGGAATGTTAAACTCAAGTTGAAAATTAAATCAAGAAAAATGCTTTGACAGCGATTCGCGCGCCCCCAAATGGGACCCGAAATTCATAGAGGAAGTTCGGACCAATATAAAAATAGTCCGATGTTTTGTTGAAATGGAAATAAAAGGTCATTTTCTAAACCGATTCGCAATAAGTCGGCGCCACATTCAATGTCGTCGATGTCGGTTTCCCAAGTTTCGGAAGTACCAAAATAAGTGATGGGCCTGGAAAAAATAAGAAGAGGCATTTTGGATTGCATGAGCACTCCTTTTCCTCTTTTTATGCTGAAAGGAAGAAAAGTTACAAGGGCCTTTTTCAAATTGAAAGAGGCCCTAGAAGCGCCGAATGACGAAATGTTTTGTGGGGTCTAGATCTGGCTTCCACTCAAAGACTTGGGAGCGTGTTTGCAAAAGTTCTCCCATCCGCGTCTTGAGATCCGAGCAAATAACGCCTCTCGGATACCGACTCTCGATAACGGTATCTGAGTCGAGGATAAAGAGGGCGTGGCCCGGATAGACAATCATATCGAGTGGTTGTAACTGACTGTTAATAATTGACTTACCAAAGTAAATAAGCTGATTAGTATTGCGTGGGGTAGCTCCCCTCGTGGCTTCGTAAAGAAGGCCTGAGCAGTCAACGCCTTGAAGGGTCCAGAGCTGCTGTGTTTTTAAATCGAGGTGCCCTTTCGGGGGGTAGTAGTTCATGAGTTCGGGAATGCCGGAGCCCCAGTTGCCGCCCCAAACATACGGCGCTCCTATTCTCAGTTCCATCCGGTGTAAGATGAGTTCGCGAGAAGGCATTTGTGGGATGAGCGCCGTCGTTCCCGGTTTTGTAAAACGGGTATCGATGTACAAAGGGCTGTTTGAGTAAGAGGGACAAAGCACTTCAGCAACATGAATATCGATGTACCTAAGCACCTGAAAAAGGGTCCCTGGCAGGGCGACAAATTCAAAACAAAAGGGAAGGTCCCGTTCGTTGAGAGGAATTTCTGTCCCTGTTTTCCCGCCAAAAGCAAAAAGGAAATCGGGGGTGTTCAATACGGGGGTTGGTTTTACAGAGCATATCGACATGAATCTCCTCCTCTGGTATACAATCCTCACTATGAAGTATTTTTTGTTTATTATCTCGATTTTCCTCACCGCTTGCCAATCGGGACAAGCTCCGTCAAGCCAGACACTGAGAATCAATATTCCTTATGATCCTCAGACGCTCGATCCGCGCAAGGCGCACGATCTCCCAGGAATTACTGTGCTACACATGCTCTTTGAAGGGCTGACCCGTATGTCTCCCAAAGGGCAAACTGAGATGGCTCTTGCTAAGAGCGTAGATATTTCGGAAGACGGGTGCACCTACACATTCCATTTGCGCAAGAGCCAGTGGTCCAATGGGGATCCCGTTGTTGCAAAGGATTTTGTTTTTAGTTGGCTCTCCCTTCTCGATCCCGCCTTTCCTTCTGACGTTTCCTATCAACTCTCTGGGATTAAGAATGCGCGTGCAGCAAAGATGGGAGAGATTTCGATCAATGAAGTGGGCCTCCAGGCACCTGATGCAGAGACATTGGTTGTAGAGCTGGCTCACCCCGTCCCCTATTTTCTGGAAATGGTGGCGATGAGTGTCTTTTTCCCGCTGCCGCATCAAGCGGTAGTGAAAAATCCAGACTGGGCGCTCTCTCCCCTGGCATATATTGGAAATGGGCCTTTCTGTTTATCTGAGTGGGACCATTCAGACCAGATGCAACTGAAGAAAAATCCCCGTTATTGGGAAGCGGGTGAAGTAAAATTGAAGGGGATCGATCTCTGTATATTGCCAAGAGATACGGAACTCCAGCTTTTTGAGGAAAATAAACTCGATTGGGCCGGTTCTCCTCTCTCTACATTGCCCACGGACGCATTGATGGAGATGAGGGAGAAAAATCAACTCAATATAAGCCCTCTTTTGGGCACTGCTTTTTTTCGGGTCAACACGGCAGAGATACTGAAGGGCAAAAAAAATCCGTTGGCCAACCCCTCTTTCCGAAAAGCCCTTGCTGTAGCGATCGACCGCGGTGCGATTGCAGAGCATCTCCTCCAAGGAGGCCAACCCCCCGCTTATAGTTTGGTTCCGCCTGAAATGGGATTGTCCACTCGGGGCTATTTTTCAGATGCGAATCCTCAAAAAGCGCACGCGCTTTTCGTGGATGCCATTTTGGAACTTGACCTGATCATCGATAAGCTGGAGCCGATCACTTTGAGTTATTCTAATAATGAACGGAATGCATCGATTGCGCAGATCGCACAAAGGCAGTGGGAAGTGGCTTTGGGAATTCCTATTGTTCTGGAAGCTATTGAACAGAAAATTTTCTTTCAACGCATATCGAAGAAAGAGTATCAGATCGCGATTGGATCCTGGATAGCCGACTTCAATGATCCGGTGAATTTTTTGGAAGTGTTCCAATATCGGGATGCGAGCACAAACAATACAGGTTGGGAAAATCCCAAATACATTGATCTTTTAAATCGTTCTGCCGTATGTAGAGGGGTAGAAGAGAGACGGGCACTTCTCCGCGAAGCGGAGCAGCTCTTGATGGAGCAGATGCCACTCATCCCTATTTTCCATTATGCGCTCAATTATCTACGGCGGGATGGATTAGAGGGAGTGGCGCTTTCCCCTACCGGGCAAATTGATTTTCGGTGGGCCTTTTTTCGCTAATTGAAGAGGGATACCATGTGGCGAGTTCTTTTTTTCTGGTTATTGCCCCTATGCGTCTACGCAGGGACTGACGATGGAGGGATCATGCTCATCAACGATTCCCCGTTCATTCTAACGGCGACCATCCAGGCGAGCGATGGGACTTTTTTGGGGCAGTTTTCTATCCAACCCAAGCAGCAGAAGAATTTCACCACGAACCTCTCTTACACACAGTACCAACGTCCGGGGACGCCCGACGTCTCCTTAACGCCCTACACAGTGATCTGGCAGTGCCCTTCAGAGGGGTTCTATTCGATGTGTACGAGTGTCTCTCCGGGGTCGCTCTGTCAGGCTAACCAGTGCCCAGGCCCCCACTTCTGCGCCCCCAAGCAAAAGAGCAAGGAACAGCCCCCCGCCTCCACTCTAGAGAAGAAGAAGTAGTGTGACGGTTCAGATTCGTCTCCTTAAGCAAGGATCAACGATGGAAAGGATGAAATGATAAAAGAACCTTGCGCCGTCACCGTTACAAAATATACCCAAACAACTTGAAGAGTTGGGAATTTGGCAAGGAGGGTCCCCAGAATTTTTGTTCGGAGCGAGCGGCCATTGCCCTCGGGCAAGACGCAAGTGAGAACGGAAATTATGGGGTAACCCCGACGCAGCCAAAAACCAACTCTTCAAGTTGTTTGGGTATAATCATACCATTTATCAAAAATAATCTTCACAGCTACGGGCGTCTTTTACCTGCGGGCCTTCGTCTTCGTTCTCGAAAACTCTCTGAGTTGGCTTCGAACTCCAGACTTTGGTCCTCGGCAAAATACGCTGCGTATCAGTAAAGATTATTTTCGATAAATGGTATCAGTCCTCAGGGTCAATTGCTTTTCCTTTGGAGTAGATCACTTTTCTCAAGAAAATCCCTTCGGCGTCGTACAGCGTGGCTACGCCCGTGCCATTGAAAATGGAGGAGATGGGGTCTTTATGATGTTTTTTATAGTAGTGCCCTTTGACTAAGCGGTCCTCTTCATATTCTTCGAGCATCATCAAGGAGCCGTCTTTGTACCAAGCGAGCGAGGGGCCCATTTTCTTATTGCGGCAATACTCCCGTTGGCTCTCTATCTGGCCGTTTGTGTACCAGGTTTGCACTGTCCCGTGGACCTTGTTTTCATGCCAAGGAATGGACAATTTAGGGAGGAGAGCGGGATCTTCACTATCCTGTTCAGAAGCTAGATAATAGTGAAGTTCTTCCCCTTCTTGTTGGTCGTTTTTAATGTGAGATACGGAAATCAAATCTCCTGTGGGAGTGTATTTTTGCCAGCGGCCTTCGGGGCGGCCGTGACGCATTTCTATCAGATAGAAGAGGTGATCTTTCGAAAATTGAGCTTGGAAGCCCCCTCCGTTGAGAACCTCGGAGAACAGTTCTCCCTCTTTGGTATAATAAGCGCCTGTTCGCAATAATCCATCGCTATAGTCCTCATTCCAAGCAACCTGTCTATTGGAAAAATAGCCCATGCTGGAACCCTCTTTGACCCCATTTTTGTAATGGGTTGCCGAAAGAAGGGTTTCGTCCGGAAAGTATTCTCTCAGCTCTCCTTGAACGACATTTTTAGAGAAGGGGACCTCTTTTTGTTTTTTCCCATCGGGGTAAAAATAGAGACTCGTCCCTTCTAAGGCTCCCTTAGCATAGGGAATCTGAGCAGTGAGATTCCCCTTTTCATCCCACACTTGGCTTAAGCCCTCAAATAACCAATCTTGCTGGGCTCCCAATACTACATCCGCGGTTCCCCCGATGACAGTGGCCTCGATTTTTAATTGACCGTTTTGAAACCATTCGCGGTAGGCTCCATAAGCGCGCATCTCTTGCGCTTCCAAATATTGCCAGGGCATTCCATTCGGGTGATAAGTGGAGATTTTGGAATGGTTTTTTCCCTCTTTTCTGTAGATGCGGAGCACCTTCTTGTAGGGCTGGGAGGCGAGAAAGTCTACATTCTGGTAGACCTCCAGCCGGTCGGAGGCATTGATGGTCTCTGTCAGGCCGTTGCGATCTTGGATCTGGATCGCCATGATCTGTTCTTGGGGCGCTGAGTGGTAACAGGCAGTTGTAGATAATAGCGCGAGCGCTAGAAGGTAGTTTTTCACGGTAGGAATTCCCTGCTCAGCAGTTCGAGTTCGAGCTCGAATACTTCGGTTTGTAAAGGAGTTATGATGCGTCTGAGTTTGAGGTCTCGAACTAATAATTGAGGGCTTTTATCGAGAGGCATGCTGTTTCCAATCGGACAGTGTTCAATCCGGCTAAGAAGCATTTCTAAATCAGAGACATCCAATTGGACTGGATGTCGTTGCTTTTCTTCGGTTTCTTTCAATTGGGCAGATGTGCGCACATTCTCTTCCCGAAAAGAGAGGCGGTTTTCCGGCCCTGATAGAAAGGTGAGCCTTGCTTGCACAGCCTCTTTTTGAGGCAGTGCTGGATGGTTTAAGAGAAATTCTAACTGCTCTTTTTCTCGCTCTAAGAATACCAAGGATTCAATGGAACGATCTAGAAAATAGGGGTCAGCGTTTGTAAATTGGTCTAAAAATTTCCCTTTTCTCGCCTTCCTTTCAAGAGCCCCTTTTCCATGAAGAGTGGCCGTTTGAAAACGGGCTTCCATTTCTTCCGTTTGAGCTCTTTGGAAAAAGAAAATACAAAGTACAAAGGTCCAGGGCGCTAAAACAAGAAGATAAAAGAAGGGGCGGGAAAAAAATTGGCCACATCGCTCAAGGAACATGGGGACCTCGGGTTTTTAAAAAGAACACCGTCCGATAAGAGTCGCGGCGCGCTTCCCACTTGATCTCTTTGGAGGCGTCTACCAAATGGTCTCCCTTGAGCAGGGCTTCATGAATACGTCTGGCGTCGGTTGTCTCTTCCACCCGAAACTCGATCTCCACCTGGGCTGCGTAAGGGTCTTTCATCGCACCAATATGAGGGAACTGAACCAAGCGGTAATGGATCTCTCCGACAGAGGCGCTTTGGAAGAGGGGGTGAGAAGAGAGCCAGGCGAGCACTTCCGCTGTTTGTGGAATGCGGGGAATATAGGGGTACTCGACATTGTTTGTTTCTACGGCCTTGACCCAGTGACTCAGTAGGGTATCGGGGTCTTTGGACACTAGAGGGGTATGCCACTTTTCTAAAGAATTTTGCAAGGAGGCCGCCATCTTATCCTTTCTCTCTTCAAGGCCTTTCATGGCCAACCCTAACAGCCCCAGGCTCAGCACGAGAGAGGTCCCCAAAATACTCAACCCATATAAACCCAATTTTCGCCAATTTTTTCGGGGAAAAAATTCCTCTTTTAAAAACTGCAAAGGTTTTTTTGAGGTTTGCTCTAAGGCAAGGCCCAAACCTACTGCGAATTTTTGTTCCTCTCCGCTGAAGAGATCCAGTTTGTCTAAAGAGACCGTCTCCCCTAAAGCATGGGTGAGGAATTCAGGGAAATTCGCAAAGGCATCGACCCGCCCCGTAAAAAGGAGAGGTTGCTGCCCCGCATCGCGATGAAAAGAGTGGACTACTTTACTCAGCTCTTGGCGCATTTCGTCGAGTTTTTTGGCCATTTGGAGATTGAGGTGGGGTTTGAATTGGAGGAGATCGATCTGTCTGGCTACATTTCCAATTTCTTTTTGTAAATGGATGCGCTTCCGATCTTCCCACAAAGTCAGTAAAAGGGCCTCAGTCCCCCCTCCAATGCAGTAAGATTTTTTTAACACTCCGTCCTGAACCCAAATACAAGTCCACTCACTCGATCCTAAATGGATCAGAAAGGCATTTGAAAGGAGAGGGGCCTTCCATTGAAGGAAGTGGCACAGGGAAGCACTCACCACGCTCACCGAATCGGGGTCAAAGCCAAGCGCCCTACATTGGTCCAAGTGGGACCGAAGAGCTCCCCGCGGAACAGTCAAAAGGAGGCTCTCTGTCTTTTGCTTTTCCTTCTGGTTGGGCTTGATCCATGGGACGGTCAAAAACTCTTTAGTCGGTAAATGGGAGGTCGCTTCCGCCTGGAAGGCGATCGCCTCTTCAAGGTAGCGAGAGTCCCCGATCTCAATTGCAAAAGGGCGGACCAGCAACTCAGCAGCTGAGAGACCTGTATGGATTTTTCCCTTAAAATTTTCGGTGTAAAGCCGCTTTACATCATCCGGGTGACTGATCAAACAGGCTTGAAGAGAGCGGACAACAACCCCCCTCCTCCCTTTTTCGATCAAGGAAGCTAGAAGATATGGGGGGTCGAGATGAATTCCAATGTTTAACATCATTTTTAAGGCCCATTCTACCCATATTCGACATTTCGTTCGATGACGAAAAAAGAAGATCCCTTTACAATGGACGGTCATGACATTCCAATTCGGCTCTGCCAAGCTCCTTAATAAAATTCTTTACGCCCCCCTTGCAGGGTGTTCGGATCTCCCTTTTCGCAAAATGGCTCGCCTCTATGGTCCGGGGATTGTCTATTGTGAAATGGTGAAAATAGATGCTTTGGTCCGCCACGACCCCCACACCTATCGCCTTCTCGACTATGAAATCGGCATGCATCCGATCGGCGCACAGCTCTGCGGTAGCAAACTCGCTTTAGTGGGCCCCGCTGCGCGCATTGTCGAAGATTTGGGCTTTGATGTCCTCGATTTCAATTGCGGTTGCCCCGTCGATAAGGTGACGAAAGACGGAAGTGGATCGGGCATGTTGAAGACCCCCGATCTGATTGGCGAGATGATCTCAGAGATGGTCGCCGCTGTAAAAATTCCAGTTACTGTAAAGATCCGAGCCGGGTGGGACGATGACTCCATCAATGCGGTGGAGATCACTCGCATTGCAGAGGCAGCTGGCGCTAAGGTGATTACAATCCATGGACGGACGCGGGAGCAAGGGTATAAAGGGCCTGCAAATTGGGACCATATCAAGCATTGTAAAGAGGCGGCAAAAGATATTTTGGTCGTTGGCAATGGGGATGTGTTTGATGCAGCGTCCGCTTTGAGAATGTTTGCCTATACCGGCTGCGACGCTGTTCTCGTCTCCCGCGGGACAATGGGACAGCCGTGGATTGCCGAGGACATTTTGCGCGCCCTCGAAGGGCTTGCTGCTAAAGAAAGGACGATCGCCGATTTAAAAGCGGCTCTTTTGCAACATTTTGACTACATCGTCCGCTACCAACCGGAACGGCAATCGCTCCTAGATATGCGCCGCGTCGGTTGCTGGTATCTAAAACGGCTCGATGGGGTCAAAGCACTCCGGATCCAAATCAATCGAGCCACGAGCACCACAGAGGTGTTTTCTCATATCGAGCAATTCCCCTGGGAAACGTTGCAGTGGGCCCAAGAGCCGGCATTCACAGAAGCCGAGTGTTAGTCAGGGAGGATTAGATTCCACCTTGCGTCTTGGCGCCTCCGCGTTGAACCTCCGTCATAAGAAAAACCCACGATTCCATCGCTGGCCCC
>CAYHED010000053.1:0-9156 GCA_964355615.1 uncultured bacterium | reverse complement strand
TGTGTTAAATCCGAGAGATCCCCGCAATATTTTTATCAAAGGCGATAGCGGCCAAGCGTTGCTAGAAGAGAGAGCCGGTGACCTAGACGACTGGGATATCTGTGTGTTTGATATGTACATGAACGGCAAGTACACCGGACTGGAGACTGCTGCAAGAGTCCACGCATTGAAGCCGCGCATCCCCTTCATCATCGCATCAGGCGATGACGTAACAGACCACCCCATTTTCAAGCAGCTAGGAGATCAAATCAGGATGATCAATAAACCCCTCAATAGGCACGTGATCGTCACAACGATCAACGAGCTAATCACCTTGCACCCTGCAGCACCTCAAAAGCCCGATGGTAGTTAGGTTCCGTGGTGATCTCAGGAACCAGCTCCACATAGAGCACATGGTCTTTTTCATCCAGTACTAAGACCGCTCTGGCCAAGATCCCCGCCAGAGGGCCATCCTCCATCAGCAACCCATAAGCCCGCCCGAAATCAGAGCCCCGCATCGTAGAGAGAACCACCACATTGTGCACCCCTTCCGCCTCGCAAAAGCGCTTTTGCGCAAACGGCAGATCCGCCGAGACGGTTAGAAAGACGAACTCCGGGTGTTTTTTTGCAAACCCATTGATATGTTTCGTCATCGTGTTGCAAGTGCCCGTATCCAAACTCGGCACGGTGCTCAAAAGCTTCCGTTTACCGTGAAATTCAGCGAGAGACCGCTCTTTAAGATCTTTGTCCACCAGCCGAAAATCGGGAGCCTTGGTGTGTACAGCAGGCAAGTGACCTGCGGTGCGAATGGGTTTTCCTTTCAAAGTAGTCTGTGTCATACAACCTCCATTGTAGCAGTCATTAGTATATTTTTTTTTACAGGAGAAAACAACCCCTTTCTTGTGTTTTAATAGAAATCGGGTATGGTCAAAAAATATGAAACGAATTGTTTGGATGGTTCTTTTTCTTGGCGCTTACATATGGGTGGTCTCCTCAGAGCACGATCAGGTGCTGCTGGAAAAAGGGAAAGCACTCTACGAAGCGATTGTGAAGTGGTTCGAAGGGGCCGACGTGGACTACCAAGTCAAAAAGAGCAAAGAGCTTGTCAAAAAACACCGCCGTTGGGATTAGAGAGCTCTCCTCTAAGAATGTACAGGCCGGGCCGATTTCTCAATAGAGCCAGTCCCGCATCGGTGATGTTGCAGTATCGGAGATCGAGTTCTTTTAGAGGAGGGGTGCCCAAGTAAGCTAGCCCCGCATCGGTGATGTTGCAGCAGCGACCGAGGCAGAGTTTTTGAAGTGGGAGGCCTCCCAAGTGAGCCAACCCCGCATCGGTGATTTTGGAGCAGAAACTGAGGTCGAGTGATTGAAGTGGGAGGCCACTTAGATGGGCTAGACCTTCATCGGTGATCGCGGAGCACTGGTAGAGGTTGAGTGATTGAAGTGGGAGGCCACTTAGGTGAGCCAGTCCCGTATCGGTGATCTTATTGCAGTAAGTGAAGTCGAGTTCTTTTAGTAGAGGGCTCTTTAAGTAAGCTAGCCCCGCATTAGTGATTTTGGAGCAGAGACCGAGGTAGAGTTTTTGAAGTGGGAGGCCCTCCAAGTGAGCTAGCCCTGCATCGGTAATGTTTCTGCAGAAGGAGAGGTCGAGTGATTGAAGCGGAAGCTCCTTTAAGCAAGCTAGTCCCGCATCAGTGATGCGGAGGCCATTGAGGTTAAGTGTTTGAAGTAGAAGCACCCTTAAGTGAGCCAGTCCCGTATTGGAGATTCTGTTGGAATCCGAGAGATCAAGTGATCTCAGGTTTGGGAACCGGGTTGTTATGTCCCGAAGAGTTTCATCAGTAGCATCTCGTGGCAGGACAAATTCAGTTACACGAAGATCGAGTTTTTCGCGTCCAGAGAGCATTGCCGTATTAGAAAGCGCTAATCGATCGAAGAACTCGATCTCTGCCATGGAGCGAGGAATGGGGGCATTAAAAAGGATATCTCTCTGGTACGGGCTCAGCGGAATAAGAGGGCATCTCTCTTCAAGGTTGAGGGAATAGTTCGTTCTCTCTGCTGGGGTTAGGCGAGCCATTATGAGAGCGACCAGCTCTCGGGGGAATGGTTTAAAGGTAGGTTTGCCCTGGTCTGCGGAGTACCACGCGCTTCCGCAAACTTGGACGGCGTCATTCCAATCTAATTTCTTTCCTGGTATTGCGGCTGCCACATTATCCTTTAATGCGCAGGTCGGGCCGATTTCTCAATAGAGCCAGCCGCCCCGCATCGGTGATTTCGGAGCAGAACCTGAGGTTGAGTTCTTGCAGTGGGAGGGCGCCCAAGTGAGCCAGTCCCGTATCGGTGATTTTATCACAGAAGCTGAGATTGAGTTCTTGAAGTGGGAGGTCCTCCAAGTGAGCCAACCCCTCATCGGTGATTTTGTAGCAGTTCCCGAGGTCAAGTTTTTGAAGTGGGAGGCCCCTTAAGTGAGCTAGTCCCGCATCGGTGATGTTGTAGCACCCCTCGAGGGTAAGTGTTTGAAGTGGAAGGGCGCTCAGGTGAGCTAGCCCCGCATTGGTGATTTCGCGGCAGAGGCTGAGGTTAAGTGTTTGAAGTGGGAGGGCGCTTAGGTGAGCTAGCCCCGCATCGGTGATTTCGGGGCAGAGGCTGAGGTTAAGTGTTTGAAGTGGGAGGGCCTCCAAGTTAGCCAACCCCGCATCAGTGATGTTCCTGCAGCAACTGAGGTCGAGTGATTGAAGTGGAAGGCCCCTGAAGTGAGCTAGCCCCGCATTGGTGATTTCGCGGCAGCGCGTGAGGTCGAGTGTTTGAAGTCGGAGGGCCTCCAAGTGAGCCAAGCCCGTATCGGTGATTTCGGAGCAGTCCTTGAGGTTAAGTTTTTGAAGTGGGAGGGCCTCCAAGTGAGCCAATCCCGCATCGGTGATTTTGGAGCAGCAACTGAGGTCGAGTGATTGAAGTGGAAGGGCTCTGAAGTGAGCTAGCCCCGCATTGGTGATTTCGGAGCAGAGGCTGAGGTTAAGTTTTTGAAGCGGGAGACCTCTCAAGTGAGCCAACCCCGCATCGGTGATATCGCGGCAGTAGCAGATGTCAAGTAACCTCAGATTTGGAAACCGGGTTGCTATGTCCTGAAGAGTTTCATCAGTACCAACTAGTTGCAGGATAAATTCAGTTACACGAAGATCGAGTTTTTCGCGTCCAGAGAGCATTGCCGTATTAGAAAGCGCTAATCGATCGAAGAACTCGATCTCTGCCATGGAGCGAGGAATGGGGGCATTAAAAAGGATATCTCTCTGGTACGGGCTCAGCGGAATAAGAGGGCATCTCTCTTCAAGGTTGAGGGAATAGTTCGTTCTCTCTGCTGGGGTTAGGCGAGCCATTATGAGAGCGACCAGCTCTCGGGGGAATGGTTTAAAGGTAGGTTTGCCCTGGTCTGCGGAGTGCCACGCGCTTCCGCAAACTTGGACGGCGTCATTCCAGTCTAATTTCTTTCTTGGTATTGCAGCTGCCATATTATCCTCATTAAATTTATGTTTAGTTATACACTAGATTTGTTTTTATTTCCAATAAAAACGATGCCGTCGCCATAAAAGAGGTATTCTGGCCAGATACCCCCATTTTTGCTTGTAATTGGCCAAAATTCGCCTTGCGTTTTTGGCCAGATAGCCACATTATTGGGTGTAATTGGCCAAAACTGAAGGGGTCGCAGCGATGATCACTCCCAAAAACATTAAGAAAATGGAGAAGTTCGTAGGTCGCAGCGCTGAATATAAGCGACTTACGGCTATTGGGCAGGCAAGTGAGCCTGCCATCTTGGTGGTCTACGGCCGCCCAAGGGTGGGGAAAACAGAGCTTTTAGAGCAGGTGTTTGCGACCCGCAATATCCTGAAATTTGAGGGGATTCGGGGCAAATCGCAAGACGAGCAGAGAACTCACGTTCTATGGCAACTGTCCGAGTATATGCAGGATCCGCTGCTCTCTAAGCTTAAGATGGACACCTGGGTGGAGGTCTTTAAACTCATTTGCGACTGCGTGCCAGAAGGGAAATGGACCATCTACTTCGAAGAAGTGCAGTGGCTGGCCGACTATAAAGACACCTTTGTTTCCGAACTGAAATTCGCTTGGGACAACTACTTTCGTCATCGCGAGGGGTGGCTCGTGATTCTATGCGGGTCGGCCCCCTCGTTCATTGTGAATCATGTCATCTTGTCAAAATCCCTCTACAACCGTTCCCAGCACGAATTGCACTTGAGAGAATTTGGCCTGAACGAGACGAGGCAGTTTTTGGCCGCCCAGTCACATCGAGAAGTTATGGACGCGTATTTAACAGTGGGCGGGATTCCGGAGTATTTGAAATGGTGCAAAACCTCCTCTTCGGTATTTACCAGCATTTGCAAGAACTCGTTTGTCCCCGACAGCTTTTTTTCCAGGGAATATGAGCGCATTTTTGTGAGCTCCTTGGCAGACAATAAGCATTACAGAACGATCATCCAGTTTCTTTCAGAGGTCCGTTTTGCCACACGAGAAGAAATCTTAAGCCACTTGAAAATCTCTTCCACAGGAACCGTAAGCGATCTTTTAAAAGATATCGAGCTATGTGGGTTTATCGAAAAGTACACTCCTTATAATTTGAATGACGAGAGCCACCTGTCGCGCTATTGCATCGCCGATCATTACCTCCAATTTTACTATAAATTCATCAAGCCCATTGATGCAGAGATTCAGCGAGGGTTTTTCCAAGAAAACCCCATGTCGGCCATCAAAGTAGATGCCTATCAAAAGTGGCTGGGGTTTGCGTTCGAACGGTTTTGTCGCCACCGGAGTCAATTGATTGCAAAGATTTTGGGATTTCATGGAATTCACTATCGCGCAGGCGCTTTTTATAATAAAAAGACGCAAAAAAGCGATCCTGGATTTCAGTTCGATTTAATCTTTGACCGAGATGATCGGGTGATTACCCTCTGTGAAATGAAGTATGCGCAGGCAAAAATAGGAACTGGAGTGATTGAAGAGTTTGAGAGGAAACTCGAACTGTTTCCCAACCCCAAAAAGAAAACGGTGCAAAAAATACTGGTCACAACCGAAGGGGCAAACGACTCCCTCATCACACGCCACTATTTCGATCGGATCATCACCCTAGACGACCTCTTTGCAGCGGACGTTTAGGAGGTGTCGAATCATTTTGTTGATCTCAACAAAATGATGTGCCGGAAGTTGCTCCGATTTCTGATTTGCAAAAAAATGACAAATCCGTCACTTTTTGCTACCAGAAAGTGACAAAAAAGACACAGGTTCCCATAATTCCTCGTTTGCGCAGGGCGATGAGCGCTTGCATCTGCGGCTCGTTTTCATTTTTTGGGATCATGGTTCCGCAAGCGTCGTTCGAACGAGGGAGACGAATTCTTTCCACTGCCCCCTTTTTATTTTGGGGTAGAGTTCTTCGCAGCTTCTGATGGTATCGAAGAGTTGGGGGGCAAGTTCTTTATTTTCTCTTAAAAACTTAAGGACCGTATCGATTTTCTCATCGTCATAGGTCATGAATACGGTGTACCAGAAGAGATCGTCTGGAGAGCCCTTTTCATGGTACCCCCAAAGAGATTTGGCATAAGGCTCAAAGTCTCCGTCGAGACAGGTAATGGCTTCCTCGATCAGCCCCTGGCCTCTGAAATGGTGAGCGAGGGCCACCCAAGTCTTCCGATGGATATTGACTGAATCGATCCACAGGTGGTGCATTGCGTCGTGCTGGTAAAACGAGAGGGGAGTCGACAGGTAGCCGCCGTGCGACTCTTTCGGAACGTTGATATAGGGCTCAAAGCTGATGGAAACGGGGCGGCGCAAAAGGTCTGATAGGCGCTCTTTCGTAACGAAGTGGCCCAGTACGGGGAGCGCTTTTCGCGCGTGGCTCCCAAAATGGGCTTCTAGTACGGAGTTGAGAAGGTCGGGAGGGAGGACCAGCTGCACGTAGCGATTGTTTTCCAATCTGAGACCTGGATGACTCCCGGTGCAGAGAAGCCCGAAAAAGAGGGAATCTTCTCTGGCGGGTCTATGCGTCACTCGAAAAAATTGCGTGTCCAATGGCTCTATGTTTGAGGCGCCAAGGTGGCAAAAAATCTTTTCCCCTTTCATGACGCTATTGCCAAAATGCTCTAGCGTGCGCAAAGCCGCCAGATCGACCTTTTTCGCGCCGTCCAGCAATTGAAATGTCTCAACCGACCCCTCTTGCAGGCAAGCGTGGTAGAGGAGGAGCTTAGTGATGGCTTTTTCTGATAATTGGCCCTCTAGAAATGCGCGGAAAGCGAGCAGGGGCCAGTGCTTCGTTGTAAAGACGGGGGCTGACCAACGCCCTCCCCCCAGATTGAGAAGGTCCTGGTCTGATAACCGGACATCGGCGGGGATCTCGTTAATGGCCGCTTCAATGTCTGACCAGTTATTGACGCGACGATTGAATTCGGTTTTTTTTATTAAAAAAGCACTCATATCCAATATATTATATAGTCTTTATTATATAATATCAAGATGTAAAAATTATTTTAATTAATGATTTATCTCAATAGGGATCTTTGAGTAGCTCCCTTTGGGGGTCTTTACGCGGCCGTTTCCCTGTTTTGTTAAAACTTCTAGTAGCCTTGCAATGCCTGCAGAGGTGACGAGAGGACATCCTAAAAGATTCAGCTTGGTGATAGGCAACTGACTTAAATGGGCGAGGCCTGCGTTGGTTAGTTGAAGACAGTAAGAAAGACTCAGCGACCGAAGGGGCAAGCTACTTAAATGGGCGAGTCCCGGATCAGTAATTCCCGCACAGAAAGAGAGATCCAGCGACTGCAAGGGCAACTGACTTAAATGGGCGAGACCTGCATGGGTGAGTCGGAGAGAGCCGGCGATGTCTAGCGACTGAAGAAAAGGCAGCCCACTTAAATGGGCAAGTCCCTGATCGGTAATGTTAGCACAGAAAGAAAGGGTCAACGATTGAAGAGGCAAGCTCTTTAAACAGACGAGAGCTATGTCGGTGACTTGCTCGCAGTGAATAATTTTCAGCTCCTGAAGGGGCAACGCGCTTAAGGGAATCAATCCCGCATCAGAGGTGCTCTCTCTATAACTCAGCGAGCGAAGGTTGATAAACCTACTAGCCATTTTTTGTACATCCTCCGGACTGACCAGACCTCTCTTGAATGTGCTCCTTCGGGTTAGCTGATGATCGAAGCCCGTTCTGAGCTTTAGCCTCTCTGGGAGGTGTTTAATAAGCGTGGCATAGAGCCTTGGAGGAAGCGGGTTAGCAGCGCTCATTTTTTCCCTAAAAATAGCCGTCACCTGTTCCCCGTCTAACACTTTTGCCTTTCGAAGAAGCCCTCCTAACCCCTCAAGCTCATCATTAGCTAGAAAAACTGAAAGAGCGCCCAACACGTCCACAGGCAATCGAGCTATAGTATCTCCCCACTTATGATATTCTTCCGGAGAAATGGGGGCTCTTCCCGATGTAACTGGACCCGCTGCTGACACAAGAAAACCCCTGGTTCGTTTAGGTAAACGAGAAATTATGACATAGTCATTTATTCACTTCAAATGAAAAATTCTTTTACTAGAGAATAGGGATGAGCTTCTCTATATTCGAGCTTACCTAGAGATGACGGTCACAGTCTGAGTCCCGTCCTCGCTAGTAGTGAAGCGGAAAAGGGGCGGTCTAAAAATCTCCCCGTCCCAGAGGGTGAGAGATTGAAGTGGGAGGCCACTTAGGTGGGCCAGGCCCTGATCGGTGATCTTGCCCCGCCGCGGCGGGAAGCCGCACGTCAGGTCGAGTGATTGAAGTGGGAGGGTGCTCAGGTGGGCCAGGCCCTCATCAGTGATCTTGTCGCAGAACCTGAGGGAGAGAGAATGAAGTGGGAGGCCACTTAGATGGGCTAGACCTTCATTGGTGATGTTGTGGCAGTTTTCGAGGTCGAGAGATTGAAGCGGAAGGGTGCTCAGGTGGGCCAGGCCGGCATCGGTGATGTGCCTGCAATTCCAGAGAGATAGGGATTGAAGTGGGCATTGGCTTAAGTAAGCCAATCCGGCATCGCTAATCTGGTTGAGCTGAAGTGTTTGAAGTGGAAGGGTGCTCAGGTGAACCAACCCGGCATCGGTGATGTGGCTGCAAAACGAGAGAGATAGTGATTTAAGTGGGAAGTGGCTTAAGTAAGCCATGCCCTCATTGGTGATCGCGGAGCATCCATTGAGGACGAGTGATTGAAGTGGGAGGCTTGCTAGGTGGGCCAGGCCCTCATCGGTGATCTTGTCGCACTGCGCGAGGTTGAGCGATCGAAGAGGAAGGCTTCTTAGGTGGGCCAGGCCCTCATTGGTGATCGTATTGAATTTGAGGGAGAGAGAATGAAGTGGGAGGCCACTTAAATGGGCTAGACCTTCATTGGTGATTGAGTAGCAGTGACTGAGGTCGAGTGATTGAAGCGGAAGGGTGCTCAGGTGAGCCAGTCCCGCATCGGAGATTGTTTTGCAATCCGAGAGATCAAGTGATCTCAGGTTTGGGAACCGGGTTGCTATGTCCTGAAGAGTTGCATCAGTAGCATCTCCTGACAAAGAAAACTCAGTCACATCAAGATTGATCCTGTTGTATTCTGCGTGCATTACTCTATTGAAGCGGGATAATTTATCGAAGAAACCTATAGCTGGCAGGGAACGAGGAACGTCCGCTCTAAAGAGGATATCTCTCAGGTACGGATTCAGTGGGATTAAGGGGGCTATCGCAATGCAGCCTCTCGGATTTTCTCTAACAGAGACCTGGAAGGGTGTAAAATGGGCGCTCAAGTCCTTTGGGAAATCATCACGAGTGGCGGGAATGATGAGCCTATGGGAGAGGCAGTAGGCCTCTCTTTCTTCTGGCCTTAGGTAGGCCGTTATGAGGGAGACCAGCTCTTGGG
The DNA here is from genome assembly GCA_964355615.1 of uncultured bacterium. GTDB lineage: Bacteria > Chlamydiota > Chlamydiia > Chlamydiales > SM23-39 > CAIVVG01. The sequence continues at coordinate 274 of CAYHED010000053.1, read as the reverse complement.
GGAATGGTGTAATGGCGGGCTCTCTCGGGTCTGTGGACCACCAGCGGCTTTTACAAGCTCGGATAGCGACTTTCCATCTACGTTCCTTTTCTTCCTCAGAAATGGGGGCGCTTCTCGATGTGACTGGACCGGTCGCTGACATGATTCCTCTTTTTTCTTTTATTAAGGAATTTATTATATGTTATTAATTATTATTTTTTCAAATAAAATTATTTTTTGATATACCCAAACAACTTGAAGAGTTGGGAATTTGGCAAGGAGGGTCCCCAGAATT
>CAYHED010000052.1:0-9318 GCA_964355615.1 uncultured bacterium | reverse complement strand
AAGATGTCGTCCAAAAAGCCGCTTTAGCGATTAAAACGTTCCCTTGTCAGAGCATTTTATTTGGAGGGGGCGTCTGCAATAATTTGAGACTGCGCGCCCTCTTTGCCGAACGCTTTCCCCAGCTGATTCAGGGCTGGCCCCCCGGCAACTTAAGCCTTGACAACGGAGTGATGATTGCCGGGCTGGGCTACCACCAGTTCTTGAGACAAGGACGGGGCGACCCCCTCGACCTCGAAGTAGGCGCTAGGGGATTCGGGTAGTAAAAGGGGTAAAAAAATACCACAGAGATAGGCCCCACACCCCAGAGATAAGGTTTAAAATTCCCTGGGAGCGCGAGGGCTTCCCTCTCCTCTGTGGTTTCCATCTCTGTGGTAAACTTCTTTCTGTGGTTGCATAAAACATTCGCATTGAGCTAGAATAGGGCAAAAAAGAAGGGATTTGTATGGCCAAAGGGGCACGAGAAGTCATTCGCTTAAAAAGCACCGAGTCGGATCATTGCCGCTCAACTGTGAAAAACAAACGAAATACGACGGGGCGCATCGAACTGAAAAAGTACGATCCTACTCTTCGCAAACACGTGACTTACAAAGAAGCAAAATAAGTGTTTGAGCTTTCAATAGCTCTCAAGTACCTAATTCCGAAGAGACGCTCCCTTGCAACGGCCCTCATCTCTTTGATGTCCGTCTTGGTCATCTCTTCGGTTGTTTGGCTCGTCTTAGTCTTTCTCTCCGTGACAACAGGCATCGAGAAGAACTGGATTCGTAGACTCACCTCGCTTCACGCGCCGCTCCGCATCACGCCAACAGATGAGTATTACTCATCTTACTTTTATAAGATCGATTCACTATCTGCTGCTTCTGGATACACTCTGAAGACAATTGGGGAAAAGCTCCTCAGTTCCAAGTCCGATCCCTACTCCGAGCAAGTCGATCCAGAAATCCCCCTCCACTGGCCCAAACCCATGGCCGTAGATCCAGTGAAAAAAGTGGATCAAATTCTCTCTAAGGAAGGTCTCCTCTTCCAAGATTACGAAATCGGAGGCGCCCTCCTCCGTCTCACAGTCATGCGAGAGGGGGATGCGATTCCGACGACCCTTTCACAAATGACCTATTTGCTCTCTCTCACAGAGAAAAACCCCGCTTTCCACTCGCTCCTCCTCCCCTCAAAAGGAGAAAAGGCTCCCACAGCCTACTGCGTTGATGGCACATGCCATCTGCCCGATCTCCAAGATGTCACTCCTGTGATTTTACCCAAAAGCTATCGCGATAGTGGCATCGCTCTAGGTCACCGCGGGACCCTCAATTATTCAGCACCCAGCTCCCTTTCCGCCCAGGAGCAAAAACTCCCCATACAAGTAGTCGGCTTTTATGACCCGGGTGTTTTGGCCGTAGGCAACAAATGTCTCATTGTTCCAGCTCAGGTCACCCGCTCCATTCACGCCGCCAGTCAAACATTTTCTCCCGATGGCACTCCCACAAACGGCTTTTTTGTCTGGCCGAGCGACATCTCCCAAACAGAGACTGTCAAACTCAAGCTCGAAGAGCTCTTTGCTAAAGAGGGCATTGACCGCTACTGGAAGATCACCTCCTACGACCAGTTTGAATTCTCCAAAGACCTCCTCCTCCAATTTCGAAGCGACCGAACCCTTTTTCTCCTCATCGCGTCGATCATCCTCATAGTCGCCTGCTCCAATATCATCTCGCTCCTCGTCCTCCTCGTCAACGACAAGAAACGGGAGATTGCCATCTTGCAATCGATGGGAGCCTCCTTCCGAAGCATTGCGGCTATTTTTGGCACTTGCGGCATGATTCTCGGCCTCGCCAGCTGCCTACTCGGCAGCGCGCTTGCCCTCCTCACCTTGCACAACCTCGATTCCCTCGTCTCCCTACTCAGCGCCCTACAAGGAAGAGCCGCCTTCAACCCCGCATTCTTTGGACAAAGCCTCCCCAATCAACTCAGCTACGAAGCCCTCCTCTTCATCCTCATTGCCACCCCCCTCCTCTCCCTTGCAGCCGGCCTCATCCCCGCCCTCAAAGCAAGCCGCCTCAAGCCCTCCTCCGTCCTGAGGTCCGAATGATTTTAGAAGCCCGCGAGATCTGGAAGACCTTTCAGACACCTGAACGAGTGGACATACTGAAAGGAGTCTCCTTATCCGTAGACCGAGGAGAGTCGATCGCCATCTGCGGCAGATCCGGAGAAGGGAAAAGCACCCTCCTCCACATCTTAGGCACGTTAGAAAAAGCAGACCGAGGCAACATCTCTATTTGCGGCCAAGAGTGGAGCCCCAGATCAGCCCATGAAATCAGAAATAAACACATCGGCTTTGTGTTTCAGTCCTACAACCTGCTCGATGACTTCACCGTACTCGAAAACATTTTGATGCCCGCCCGCATCGGCCGCAGGCCAGCAGACCCCACACAAGGGCTCCTCTGGCTCAAGCGACTGGGCCTCCTAGAGCGAGCCCACTTCCCAGCAAAACTCCTCTCCGGCGGCGAAAAGCAGCGCGTCGCGATCATCCGCGCCCTCGTAAACAGCCCCGACCTCATCTTAGCCGACGAGCCCTCAGGCAACCTCGACCGCACCCACGCCGAAGAAGTAGGACACCTCCTCCTCTCCCTTGTGCGCGAAGAGAAAAAAAGCCTCATCCTCGTCACGCACGACCCCGCGCTCGCACGCCTCTGCGACAAAATCTACACCCTTTCAGAGGGGCAGCTTACACTGAACTGTTAGGGAGATCACTATGATTTACATCATCGTAGGCGTAGCCTTTCTCGGACTCAATATTCTCTCAGAGAAGAGACAACCGCAAATCCCTTTATTTTAAGGTGAGGTCTAAGTACGTAGCTGTGCTACTTTTGTAAACTAAAATCTCACTCTACAAGAAAGAGCACTCTCCTTACATTGGAGCTATGTTGAGGGATCTGGTTGTCCAGCTTTTAAGACCGCATTTACAGGATCTGAAACACCGTTTCCATGTGTCGTCCCTCTGCATTTTCGGTTCTGTAGCTAGGGGCGAAGAAAAACCGGACAGTGATTTAGATGTATTGGTTAGTTTTGATGGGCCGAGTACATTTGACGGCTATATGGACCTTAAGTTCTTTCTAGAAGACCTATTGAATCGTAAGGTCGATCTGTTAACAGAGAAAGGAGTCCGCCCGAAATTAAGAGCCGTGATTGAAAAGGACCTAATCCGTATCGCGTGATCCCTCAAAAAAACGTGCCACGGGCCGGAGCCCGTGGCTTCCACATGGGGCCACCATGCGGGACGATGCTTCTATTGTACGCAGCTACGTCACTTTTGTAAATCAAAAACGAGAATCGGTTTTCTTGGCTCTGTGACTAGGGCCTCCACTCGGGCCTTAGGCCCACTCTGCTCATTTTTTCATGGAAAAATAATGGGGTGTTCTGGTAACTCTAGATGTTTCCAGCGAGGTAAATGAGATGGATATTCTAGTGGTGGGAACGGGCTACGTGGGCCTGGTGACGGGAACTTGTTTTGCTACAATGGGCCACCATGTCACCTGTTTAGACATTAACAAAGAGAAAATTGCAAAACTCCTAAAAGGGGAAATCCCCATTTACGAGCCGGGATTAGAAGAGCTCGTTAAGCGCAATGTACAACAAGGGCGTCTTCAATTCACCACCGACTATGCAGCAGGGGTCAAAGCAGCTCTCGTCTGTTTTATCGCGGTTCCGACTCCATCGAGAGAGGATGGCTCTTGTGATACGAGCTATGTAGAAGCCGCTGCTCGCCAGATCGCCGCTCATTTAGACGGCTATCGGGTGATTGTCAATAAATCGACCGTTCCTGTGGGGACAGCTTACCGAGTGGCAGAGGTCATTCGCGAGGAGCTGGCTGGCAAAGAGATCCCGTTTGATGTGGTGTCCAATCCAGAATTTTTAAAAGAGGGCTCCGCGGTGCAAGACTGTCTCAAACCCGATCGGATCATCATCGGCGCAGATAGCGCGAGGGCGGCCGATATCCTCAAAGAACTCTACTCCGCTTTCACGCTCAGTCACGACCGGATTTTAACCATGGACATCCTCTCTGCCGAGATGACCAAGTACGCAGCGAATGCGATGCTCGCTCTTCGGATCTCCTTCATGAATGAGATCGCCTCGATCTGTAAGCTGGTCGGCGCGAATGTAAACGAAGTGCGCAAGGGGATCGGCTCTGACCAACGGATTGGCTACAGCTTTTTGTATGCGGGCGCAGGCTATGGGGGATCTTGTTTTCCAAAAGATGTGCGAGCGCTCATCGAAACGGCCAAACAAGTGGGCGCAGAGCCCCTTCTTCTGGAGGCAACGGAAGAAGTGAACCGCAGGCAGAAAAAAGTCCTTGCGACCAAGATGATCAAGTACTTTTCCAAGCGGGGCGGTTTGAAGGGGAAGACCGTTGCGGTGTGGGGCCTTGCCTTTAAGCCCGACACGGACGATGTAAGGGAGGCTCCGGCGCTCAGCTTCATTGAAGATTTAATCAACCAGGGAGCCTCTGTCAGGGTCTTCGACCCAGTAGCTATCCCCAACGCACAAAAAATGTTGGGCCATATGCCCAATATCCTGTGGTGCAAAGATGAGTTTGAGGCGGCATCCGGCGCCGATGCGATTGCTCTCTTGACTGAGTGGAAGCAATTTCGCTTCATCGATTTTCAACCCATTCAGGACCAGATGAAGGGGATCGCTTTCTTCGATGGGCGCAATCAGTACAAGCCGCTGGAGATGAAGAAGCGGGGCTTTGACTACATCTCGATCGGAATCCCCGACCAGCTGCAGAAAGTCTCCTCATGAGCAAAAAAAGAAAAAAAAATAACCACAGAGGCGAGAGAGAGAGGGAGGTAGCACAGAGGAAAGATTTTCTTTTTTGCGAGAGCAAAAAAGAAAGACTCCGGCCGCGAAACGCGGCGGAAACGGACCCCTCTTGCCGCGCCTCGCGGCAGGGTATTCTCCTTTTTGCCCTCGCAAAAAGGAGATTTTTTCCTCTGTGCTACCTCTCTCCTCTCTGTGTCTCTGTGGTTAATTTTTCTTCCCCCCCTGCGGGCCCCCCATGAATAAAACCGTCCTCGTTACAGGGGGAGCGGGCTACATCGGGAGCCACACCTGCAAGGAGCTTGCCAAAGCAGGCTTCACCCCCATTACCTACGACAACCTCTCCACAGGCCATAAGTGCGCGGTGAAGTGGGGCCCTTTTGTGGAGGGCGACCTAAGGGACCAAGCGCTGCTCCGCGCCACCTTAAAAGAGCACCGCCCCCTAGGTGTGCTCCACTTTGCTGCGGACGCTCTGGTGATTGAATCGATGCAGGATCCGGCCAAGTACTACCGCAACAATGTAGCTGGCTCTCTCTCCTTACTTGAAGCGATGCGGGCGGAGGGGATTTCCAAGCTCATCTTTTCTAGTACGTGTGCTACGTATGGCCATCCTCAATTTTTCCCCATGACGGAAGAGCACCCTCAGCTGCCAAGCAACCCTTATGGACGAACCAAGTGGATGGTAGAACAGATCATTCAGGATTTTGGAGCGGCCTATGGTCTCGATTGCGTGGCTCTGCGCTACTTCAACGCTGCGGGAGCCGACCTCGATGGAGAGATCGGAGAGAACCACACGCCAGAGACCCACCTAATCCCCTCTTTGCTTTTGACGGCTTTGGGCAAGCGGAGCGAGTTTGTGATGTACGGAACCGACTTCCCTTCTCGAGATGGGAGCGCGATTAGGGACTATATCCACGTGGCCGACCTCGCTCGGGCCCACGTGCTTGCGCTGGACTGGATCGAAGCCCATAGAGGCTTTACGGCGATCAATCTGGGAACGGGACGGGGGGTCTCCGTACTCGAACTTTTAGCCGAAATCCAAAAAACGTGCCATCGACAGTTCGTAGTAAAAAAAGAACCTAGGCGGGAAGGGGAACCGGGCGTCTTGACGGCAGACAATAGCAAAGCGCTTAAGGTGCTTGGATGGGAGCCGCTTTACTCGGATGTGCCAACCTTGATCCACTCCGCTTGGGAGTGGCATAAAAAATGATTTTTGTTGCACTGAGCTTTGCCATCTTGCGCCACTCCTTGCCCGCCGCTCTCTGGTTTGCCGCCCTTTTGGGGGGGATCTCCGACCTTTTTTCCGATGATCCGATGGGGGTCTATGCCCTCAACTACACCCTCGTCACCGCATTTTTCTACCGATTCAGGCGCCATCTCCTGTGGGACTCTCCCCTCCACTTAAGTCTCTTGACGGGACTTATCTCCTCTATTTCTGCTCTCAGCCAGCTGGCTCTTCTTTTTCTTTTTGACAGAAGGGTCCCCTTTGACGGAAAATGGATCTTGACGGACCTCATCGGGATGCCGCTCGTGGATGCCGCTGTGGCGTTCATCGCGTTTTCGCTTCCCTTGCTTACTTTTAAAAAAATCCACCGTCTAGGAATGTTATTTTGGTTCAAAAGGAAACACAGTTCTCGCACCTCACCCTCATAGGAATTGAAGCGGCTCTCTTAGCGGGGGAGATTCTCAAACAGGGCTATGGGACCCACTTCCAAATCTCTTCTAAAGAGGGGCGGCACAACCTCGTCACCGAATATGACCACAAATCTGAAAAAGCAATTATCGAATTCCTTGGGAAAGAGGTCCCCGGCTCCTATTTTCTCGCTGAAGAAAGTGGTGAGACAGGAACAGCAAAAGAGGGCATCCGCTGGATCATCGATCCTCTGGATGGGACGGTCAACTTTGCCCACCAAATTCCCTTCTTTTCTGTGAGCATCGCAGCCGAAGAAAACGGGCGGGTCGTCTCGGGCGTCGTCTACCAACCTCTCACGCACGAACTTTTTGTCGGAGAAAGGGGTAGGGGCGCGTTTTTAAATGGGCAGCGGCTCAAAGTATCTCCGGTAAAAACGATCGAAGAGTCAATCCTCTCCACAGGTTTTCCCTACAATCTGGCAGACAACCCCCTCCACTGCATCGAACACTTCACCGATATTTTGCGGCTCGGCATTCCGGTTCGACGCATGGGCGTTGCCTCCCTCGACCTCTCTTACGTAGCTGCGGGTAGGTTTGAGGGCTTTTTTGAGGCACGGCTCGCCCATTGGGATTACGCAGCAGCAGCGCTCTTTGTCGAGGAAGCGGGGGGCCGTTTCACCGATTGGACGGGCAAGCCAGTCCGACCCAACGGATCGATCCTGGCCACGAACGGCCACATCCATGAATCCCTCGTTGCGAGGCTGAAGAGCTCATGATCATCGGAATAGAAAAAAAGGAACAGGGATCGGCCTTCCCCGAAGCGGGGCCTCCGAGCCGGCAGGAGCGCCGAAACGGCGGCAGGATAGCGGGGAAGCCCCACACCCCAGCAGAGGACAAAGAGGTTTTGTTTTTTCTTTGGGAGCGCGAGGGCTTCCCTCGCCATCCTGCCGGCGCCTCGCCGCTCCTGCCCGCGCGCTTCGTGCGGCTCCCTGTGATTTCATTTCTTTTTCTTACCCCAAAAATGGGATTGCGCTCATGATCATCGACGGCAAGAAAATCGGAGAGGAGATCCAGGCGGAACTGGCGAGGAAAATCCGAGGCCATAAGCCTGTTTTGGGGGTGATCTTAGTCGGAGCCAATCCCGCCTCCCAAATCTATGTCCAAGCCAAGAGAAAAGCGTGCGCCGCTGTCGGCATCGAATCTAAATTCCTCGCCCTTCCCAGCTCGATTGCCGAGAGCAACCTCGTAGAGCATATAGAGCAGTGGAATCGGGACTCCAGCGTACATGGCATCTTAATCCAGTTCCCCCTGCCGCCCCACATCTCAGAAACAGTCATTGTGAGAGCCATTGACCCAATGAAAGACGTCGACGGATTTCACCCGATCAACGTCGGCAAACTCCTCTTAGGACAAGAAGATGGCTTTGTCCCTTGCACTCCTCTGGGGATTCAGTGTCTTTTAGAAAAAAGCCACATCCCTGTGATGGGCAAGCACGTCGTCATCGTCGGGAGAAGTAACTTAGTTGGCAAGCCGCTGGCCGCCCTCCTCGTCCAGAAAAAACCCCACTGCAACGCCACCGTCACCCTTGCCCACAGCCAATCGGAGAATTTAGCCGACCTCACCCGCTCTGCGGACATCCTCGTCGCTGCCATCGGAAGTCCCCAATTCATCACTCGGGAGATGGTCCGTCCAGGCGCCGTCGTTATCGACGTAGGGATCAACCGCTCACTGGACAATCAGATCGTCGGCGATGTCGATTTTGAACAAGTCAAAGAGATCGCAAGCCATATCACGCCCGTTCCTCGCGGCGTGGGCCCCATGACTATTGCCATGCTCTTAAGGAATACTCTGAAGGCTTATGATCCGCACTGTCTACTTTGATTTGGGCAATGTGCTCATCTTTTTTAGTCGCCCCAAAATGATTGCGCAAATAGCGCACTGCACCGGAATAAGCCCGGCGCAGTTAATGGAGCTATTTCTCCAGAGGTCTTGGAACCAAGCCTATGAATCGGGACAAATCAATTCTCTGCAACTCTACAACCTCCTGCGCCAGCACGCCACAAAGCCCTTTTCTCTCCACGAATTCCTCGCAGCAGCATCCAATATCTTCACCCCCAACGAGGCGATCTGGCCTCTCGTCTGCGAGCTCAAAGCACAAGGAACCAGGTTAGTTCTCCTCTCCAACACCTGCGAGTGCCACTATAACTACATCTACTCCCACTATCCCATCTTGCGCCTCTTCGATTACAAAGTCCTCTCCTTCGAAGTGGGTTTTTGTAAACCAGACCCCCGCATCTTTAGAAAAGCGCTCCAGTTCGCCGAGTGCTCCCCCGAAGAGTGTTTTTACATCGACGACATCCCCGAATACATTGCCTCAGCCAAACACGAAGGGCTTAAAGGGACCGTCTACCAAGACGTTTTGGGCCTCCGCCAGACCCTCAAAGGGATCGCAGGAATTTTAAGAGCCTGAGAGATCTGAAAGATTTTGTTCAGAGCCGGAGCTCTCTCCGTTGCCACCCCATCCACCGGAACAAACCGCCCATCTGTCTCCAGTACCCTCACCTCGAACAAGTCATTTCCCAAAGGCATCAAGGTCAACCTCTTCTCCCCGCCAGGAACGTGCAGCACACCCTCTTGCACAGAAAACCGGGACGCAGCAGCTTCCGCCGTTTTCTGGTCTGAGTAGAGCGTCTCTTTGGGGGCGGCCTCCCTAAATGCCCCCTCCTTGTACTTCCTCACCACCACGCGCCACTGCTGGCCCACCTGTTCTGTCGTCATAAAACTCTGAATCATCACCCACCCCCCAAAATTAAAGAAATAGATACTATACCGCTCGTGATTCAAAAATTGGTTCTGCCGACGCCTTACCCCAAAGAACGG